>CAMBQP010000038.1 GCA_945869955.1 Schlesneria paludicola DSM 18645 | reverse complement strand
GGATCCGTTCCCCGATCGCAAACCGCAATCCCGCAATCACTCCCTGACAAGGATCGATGGGAACGTAACTCGCCACCCGTCGCTGCCCATCCTCCTCAACACGTTCCTCTGCATTCTCAACGCCGGTCCATTCCTGTGCAACGATCGGTGTCATCTCGTGCTGCAGCACCAGTGAAATACTCGGCAAGTACGTAATCGCCCGCTCCACATTGTCCTGGAACGAAGGGGGGAGCGGAACTGCCAGACAATCAATGGAATTTGCTAACAGCGTACGCCGAACTTCGAGCGCAAAATCACCGCTGCCGTGAATGATTGGCAGACACAAAATTCGGTCGCTGAATTGGAGTACGTTCATAAACGAAAGTATAACGTGATTCCGGCGGTTCGTCTTCGTCAGCCCACCATTCCTCGGCGAAATTTTGACTTTTCCAGCAAGGGGATGGCGAGCCGAACCAAGCGATTCTGTCTGAAGAAAATCTAGGAATCACGCCCACTTGCGGTTGTAATTTCTTCCAGAATGCGACTGAGTTCTCGCTGGGATTTCTCGCATCGCCGCAGGTTTTCTCTGGAAAACAGGCTTGCAGCGCATCCCATCCGCAATTTCAGGGATCATGCAGCGAATGGCATGGTGATTGCTTAACTCAGGATTCGAGATCGACTCGGTTCCATGCAGGGTATCCGGAGGGACCTCCATCTGGGCCGTCACCATGGATACCGAGACGAGACATCAGATTCCACCGAATCCTCTCCAAAAAGCTCCACAGAAAGTAGGCGAGATTATGTTGGTACTGACCAGAAAACAAAATGAAAAAATCCAAATCGGAAGCGCGATCGTGATCACGGTGACTCAGATCAAAAACGGTAAAGTCAAGCTGGGGATCGAAGCCCCTGCCCAAATTCGGATATTGCGGAGTGAGTTACCTGAGTTCGTTTCGAACACAGGAAGCTCGATCCCTGGATTCGGGAATCGGACGCACCAGATATTTCCCGAAAAGCCAAATTGCACTGAAAATCCGGAAAGTCCCCTGCATTACAACACAGATTTCGCGGCTGAGATTGAAGATCAAATTCATTACCCACTTGCGCCATGATTCTTGGAACTTCTGACGAGTCGTAGGTGGTGGGTCCGTAAGGGGCGGATCACAGTTTACGTCAGTGCTTCAAATTCCTCAAATGTCATCTGTTCACGTAACTTCTCGAGGGAGGTTAACGCAATCTGTCGAACTCGTTCCTTGCTCAGACCCATTTGCTCCGCAATCTCTGCCAGGCTCTGACCATGTGGCTGACCTTCTAAGGCAAAACGTGCCGTGATGATCTGCCGTTCGCGTTGTGTCAGCAGATCGAGCAACTGATGGACCGCAGCCAGACGCGTTTGCTGCGTCTCTTCAGAAGCCTGAACGAGTGGGCGACGATCGGGGAGGGATTCGAGTGCACAAGACATGTCACTCGTCTGAAATTCGGATTGGCTACGGGCTCTCTTCAGCCATCGGATCATCTGGTTACGAACCGCCCAGGTTCCATAAGTGCTGAATCGATTTCCCAAGCTGATATCGAAGAGTTCGACTGAACGAATGAGCGGCGACATCCCCTCGCTGATCAGATCGGACATCGAATCAATCGATGTAGTCAGTTTTCTGGCCAGAGCCACAATCAGCCGCAGGTTGGCCTGAATAATGTGATTGCGAGCTTGGATTGCCTCGTCGAGGTCCGATTGAATCTGCTTGACAAGCGCCGAATTCAGGTGAGTCAAATCGAGTCGCCTACGGTTCCGCTCGGCACGGAATTTCAAAAAATTCATCCAAGTGAACCAATACCGTTCCTCGTCAGGCGTCAGCAATGGCGCCTCAACGAGGCCTGAAACGAAGGCGATCCCCGGCTCGGGTTTCCCTGCCGCACGACCTTGTTTCTGAGTCGTGGGACAGAAATTTTGGATCTCTTTCAGTGCATTCATGTTGTCAAAGTCGGGATGTGGAACGAATTCGATGGACCTTTCCATGAGCTCCCGTGTTTGTTCAATTAACTTTCTGCAAGGCTTGGGTCGGACGGCGAGAACCGCCGTTTCTGATGGAGTGGACTGCTCGAACGATACACTGTCGTTACGCCGGACATTCCGGGTGCAATTCGCACGGACCATGATCAAAAACCTCCTGTGAATCCCTGATAATCGTGAAAAAACCACGTAATACCCGCTGGATTGTCGGTAAAAAACTTCATCGATTCAGCGAGAATCCATCGGGGGTCTCACCGATTCCTGCGGCGTTGCGTGTTAGCAGAGTGAGAACCGCAGTGATGTTTGGCGATTAACCGAGTTTCGAGGGGAATATTTGGAGATCACTGAAATGAGATTGCGGAGGGGATTTTGAGTCTTCATCGATTGGTTTGCGACTATTGCCGGTCATCCCCAGACGATCCAAGCCGCACGGAGTCGAATTTCCGGTTTTCCGCACCGTATGTGCCCCCTCCCGTTGCTCCGTCATGGGTCTTACGCTGTTGGCCAACCAAAATCATCCTCGTGTCCCCTGGATTTGTCTGAATTCGAGCCTCGAATCATTGTGTTTTCCGACAATCTGGCCCGTCGAGCGAATGATTTACAACCTCAGAACTTCGAAGAGGTGTGCGCTCAAACGTGAGCTTTGTGACGAGATAACGCGTTGCATTTTCATTGGTGGGTGGCTAAAACCTCGAGGGGTTTCACCCAGTTTTTTCGTACGAATTGCTTCTTTTGTTCGGATCTCGAATTCATGAAATACTTGGTACTTTCTCTGCTCACATTAGTGGGATTCATCGGACAGGTGGCCGCTCAAACCGCGCGTCACTCAGGGATAGATTTCAGTGGGCTCGACACGGCGGTTCGCCCACAGGATGACCTGTTTCGACACATGAACGGTCGCTGGCTGCTGTCGACGGAAATTCCCGCAGACAAATCCAATTATGGATCGTTCACCGCGCTGGCGGATAGCGCCCGCGACAACGTCCGCTCGATCATTGAAGAATCGGCTCGAAAACCAGCCAATGAGATCGGACGCAAAATTGGCGACTTCTATCAGAGCTATATGAACGAAGAGTTGATCAATCGAAAGGGCCTTGATCCGCTGCAGGCGGAACTGGCATCGATCGATGCGCTCGGTTCCATCGAGGATGTCGTGGCTTATTTCGGCCGGACGGCCGCGCTGGGAATTCCCAGCCCCATTGGTTTCATGATTGATGTCGACGACAAAGATTCGGCTCGCTACCTCGCGAATGTCGCGCAGTACGGATTAACGCTCCCCGATCGAGACTATTACCTCCAGGACAAAGACAACTACAAGAACGCCCGTCAGGCACTCATCGCGTATATCACCCGACTGTATGCCTTGACAAAACGACCGGGCGGAGATGTGGCTGCGTCGAATATCCTCAAATTGGAGACATCGCTGGCCCAGGTACAATGGTCCAAAACGGAACTGCGAGACGCCGAAAAGCGATACAATCTGTACCGTACGGCGGATCTCGGCAAACTGACGGGAACATTTCCGTGGCAGCGGTTTTTTGATTCGTGTGGTCTGCCGAAGCTTGACGAAGTGAACGTGGTGACTCCCAGTTATTTTCAGAGTCTGGCGGAGATGATCAGGACGCCTGGCGTCGAGGGATGGAAAGAGTATCTGCGGTTTCGCGTGTTGGATGCGGCGGCCCCCTATTTGCCGCAGGACTTTGTCGATGCACATTTTGAATTGCATGAGCGAGCCGTGTCGGGAGTTCCTCAGCAGCAGCCTCGCTGGAAACGGGGTGTTGACGCGACGGCTGGGGCCGGTGCGGGAGACTTCGGTGTACTCGGCGATGCTTTGGGACAACTCTACGTCGACAAGCATTTTCCCGCCGAATCCCGCCGACAAATGAATCAGCTGGTGAAGAATCTGCTCAAGACGTACGAAACGAGTATCCAGGAACTCGCCTGGATGACTCCCGCCACCAAGCAGAAGGCGCTCGAAAAACTGAGCCACATGACGACGAAGATCGGGTATCCGGACGAATGGCGAGATTATTCGAAATTGGAGATTCGCCCGGATGATCTGGTGGGGAACATCAGGCGTTCCTCGGAGTTTGAGTACCAGCGTCGGTTATCGCGATTGCACCTTCCCGTGGATCGCAAAGAGTGGGGGATGACCCCGCAGACGGTGAACGCATATTACAACCCCAGTCTGAACGAGATCGTCTTTCCAGCGGCAATTCTGCAACCGCCGTTCTTCGATGCACAGGCGGATGATGCGGTCAATTACGGCGGGATCGGAGCGGTGATCGGTCACGAAATCAGTCACGGGTTTGACGACCAGGGAAGCCGTTACGACGCCAAGGGGAATCTCTCAAACTGGTGGACGGACGAGGATCGCCAGGCCTACGAAGCGCTGACCAATCGGCTGGTGGCCCAGTTCGACGAATACGAAGCTCTCCCGGGCCGTAAATTGAATGGCAAGCTAACACTGGGCGAGAACATCGCGGACTTGAGCGGCATGGCGATCGCGTTCAAGGCCTATCGGCTTTCCCTGGAAAAAGCGGATGGACCGGTCATCGAAGGTTACACGTCGAGTCAGCGGTTTTTCCTCGGATGGGCTCAGATCTGGCGTCGCAAATATCGCGACGACGAACTGGCCCGCCGTCTGGTTGTTGATCCGCATTCTCCCTCACTGTTTCGCGCCAACGGTCCCGTCCGAAACCTGGACGCGTTTTTTGAAGCCTTTCAGATCAAACCTGCGGACAAGATGTTTAAACCGAAGGCCGATCGGATCCAGATCTGGTGATCGGTCGTCTAATGAAATGGCTGGAGCACTACGATTTTTCGGTTTTCTTCTTTCCATACCGGATGAACCCCCGTGTCCGCGAGGGATTGCCACCTTTTGAGTACCATCGCTTCGAGAAAAACGTACGCGGGCAAATTGATGATGCCCTCGCTGGTAAAAAAATCAACGAGGCTGAGGCTATTCCTCGTCCTCGTTAATTTGGCATTTGGTATCACCTTGAGATAACCAAAAACATGGGACAATATTCACGAGGGAATTCGGTGCGGTATTCCTGACCAGGATCACCCAATTAGTCAGTCCATTTTCCTTTGGCCATGTCGATCCATTGCGTTTTTGAGGCATCCTTACTCAGAGATAACTTATCCTTGTATAGCCGGACTCGGTCGTTCTCTTTTGAATTTTTCAATTTTAATTCCACGAATTCGGCGGTACTCGTTACTCCTTCATAATCACCAAGCGTCGATCCGTTTTTCTTTAACTTCCAGTCATTACCGCCAACATTTGTACACGTCCAGAAGACCGTGTTGTTGTCGATGTCCCTACCGACCCAAGAGGTCTTTTCCGCAGCGACGGCGAGGAGTGTTGTTGAGAAGACGAAACAGAACATAGCGAATAACTTCGTCGTAATTTGAGTTTTCATAAATCGATTTTCCTTAAGTTTTTTGATTATGCGTGGAAGGTTCCCGACTCTTTATTAATCTTCGATTGCAGTCAGGGCACTTCGTCTGTTCAAACACATCCGCTTTCCAGGCACCATAACATTTCGCATCACAGAGCTTCATGTCGCAGCAGGGGGTCATTGTCGCGTTCATGGCAAGCGTGACTTGTCTGCATTTCGCGCAGCAAGATCCCTTCTTAATCCAGTCGAATAATGCCATCGTGATTTCCTTTGATAGTCGTGTTGCATGGGACCTTTTTTTGACAGATTTGCTGATTGGAGCTCGTTTGCCGAACTCAAAAGATCAGCGGACGTTAATTTTGCCCAACGATCACTTTCTTCGGCATACATGGAGTTAAAACGCGACGTGATTCAATCATTAAAAATATGGCCAACGATACCGGGTCTGAGTCCACACCCGTTTGAAATTGACTTCTCGCCCCTTCCTTCAAATGGTTCCTGCCCTGGCTGTCGAAAAACCCGTAATGATGACTAAGCCGAAATCCAGAACGTTTTGCCGTTGGCGGATTTTCTGTGAATACGATAACCATGAAGTATCACGCCGATTGCTCCCACTCCCAGCAGCATGAAGCCTGAGGGTTCAGGGACCGTCGCGCCTAACTGACCGAGCACAAAATCCGTCAGGCCAGGTGCCCCACCCGTGAAATTATAATTCGGTGCGACTTGAACTTCCGTGAAATATTCACCGGAATTCGTCGTTGTAAAGCCCACGAAATTCAGTGCAACACTCGACGATGTGCCACCGTAGTTGCCCATGAGATAATTGCCAAGATTGGTTTTTAAATAGATTTGCCCGGAGCCGGCATAGTTGTACTGGTTTACAAAACCCATTTTGAAGCCCAGCATCGAATACTGTGTCGTGCTGGAATCGATCCCAATCGTTTGCGTACTGAAATAGGGGCTTACAACCACATTCCGCACCGTATCGTACGCAGCGTTGCCCGTTCCGATAACCACAGTATAAGGTGATGTTTGGAAATTGAAGCCGCCAATTGCGCCTCCAGTGACTCCGCCCCCTGGGCCAAAAGAATCAAAATTGAGACGACTGAGAATGCTCCCCTGTGATTCAAAGCTTGCCTGATTTGAATAGTCAATACACCCGGCCCATGCATCAGAACATACCAGACACACCACAACCGCCAAAATCACACTTTTCATTCCCTCAGTCCTTTCAAATATCCAAAAATGGCTTCACACGTAATTCAAGGTTTTCTGCCCTGTCGCTGAAACGGATCGGCACGATCATCGGCAATTTCGCAGTTCATCGAAGCGGATTGAAGATGCGATTTCCAAGGTAACGCAAGCATAATTCCCCACAATTGAACGACATATGCAACGATTTTATTCTTGACCTTTTATTCGAGGATTGAATCGGAGCCGCGACGCATCGCATGCGGTTGCTCCGCCCAGTCCTCTGCAGCGCCTGTTTGGATCGGCTATCACATTCTCACGGCGGCCTGAGAGCAGATTATGCACACGGAACCATTTCGAAGGGTGGCAGTCGTCCAAGCGGAAACGCAAGCCGTACACAGCTTCACATCGCAACAGTTCGTTGCCCCGATCTCCGAAGTGGAACTGCAACGGGAGCACTTTGGCATCGGCGTTGGCGTAGACTCGTGCTTCTTGCCTTGTTCTACCATATGGCGGACGATGTGCCCCGCCGAATGCAGTAGATGGATCCAGTGTGAACTCATGTCACGACCTCTGATGGACGACGCAAACGTTGGATAATCGAAAATCTCTGGTAAAATAACAGACAACGCTAGAAATTCAGGCCAAGACCATGCTCGGAAATCGTGGTTAACGATTTCACCTGACGATACGTTCCATCCAGACCATAAATCAGTTCGATTCGGTGGATGGTAGTATTTTTCACGAACAACAGCTTGTGGGTCACTCGGATCGTCGCTGCGTAAATATAGCCAACAAAGGACTCCGTGACAGAAACATCAGAGACGGTATAACTGCTGTTCATCGAGTCGGGACTCGAAAGTTTAAACGCATTGAAAGCGTCCAGATCCCCGCGGGACATGATGGAGGCCAAGATCGTCCCGCTCATCGCTCGTCCTCCGAAAAATACCCTTTTCGATCACACCCATTCGCCGTCGCAGAACTTTTTTACTCGACAGTTGTTCAAGACACTTTCCTCATGCACTGCGTCATCTTGGATTTCTGCGTTGACATGGATGGCGAAATCCCCCAACGAGAGTCATCCTGATTTTAAAACGGGCGATCATTGCTTGACAAATTCATCCACGTTCTTCGACACCTTACCATCGACCGAATGCGTGAGGTGCGCCTGTGCTGCTTTGGACTCGCCCGGCTCAATAAACTCCAACTGATACGTTGTGATTTCTTTCGATAACCAACCATCAGAGCGTCCGCTCTTAAAAATCAAGATGTCATCATCATCTTTGTCGATTTCAAAAGAGTGCAGTTTTGTGGAAAAAACTCGAAAAGTGTTTCCAGTCCCGACTTCAGGAAGCGATAACGTACCTTGCAGTGTCCCATCCACTTTCTTGCTGATTTTTATAATTTGTCTCGTACCGACAATAAGATACGGCTCGTTCCATGTACCGATGAATTTTTTCATCGGATCCTTTTTCTTGATTTCACCGTGAGCCGTCGTGTCGCGATATGACAATAAACCCACAATGGATAAGACGATCAGGAAAAACGAACTTCGCCGGCATAAATTGCGGTTCATGTGAAATCCCGTAAAAATCAACAACGCCACGTTGGAGGACGTCATGCAACTATTCACTGCATCGCGAAAACCATCATCCAGAATGCAAAATCGTCGAAATCCATCCTCTTACTGTTTTTCATTGACAGAATTGAATTGAACTACGGCAAAAACCGCGAACAGAATCTGCAAAACAAGGGAATTTCATTCTAAAACTGCTGATGAGGCGGCGAAGATCAATCGTCTCTTGGCCAATTCTGATCCGGGCGACTTCTTAACCACCTAAAAATAAGGCGAGAATCCGGATAGAATCGGACGCGTAAAACTTGAGAATAAAAAGTTTTTCCGTAAACTCTTCTGACATGCATTCGTAACGAGCCCGTTAACGCAACTTGATGGGAGTCCAGTCGATCAAGCGAATCCCTCCTGGTACGGGGATGGCACCGTGCGTTCCGTCGGGACTGATCGCCAGGTTCGAGTGATGTTCGGGGAATGTCATTAACTCTGCCTCATCGGGGATGCTCCAGAAATCGAGATTCGGACTGTATCGAACGAGAATTTCGCCCCCTGTCAGGAAGCCAATCTGAAAGGGGTTCCCCTTGTAGGGAATGGCAGAAACCATCGTCAGCTCATCCAATCGCCAGATGCGGTCTTTCATATCCTGACCGGCCGTGGCCAGGAACCGAAGATCGTCCGAGATCGCGAAAGAGTAGGTGGCACCCAGATTCGCCTGATGAACTTTCTGTAATTCCCCGCTCTGAACATTCCAAAACCGAATGTATCCACCTTGGCAACACGTGATCGCGGTCAGTGGCATTCCCGGTCGTTCGAGAAATTGAACCTGGTAGAGGATTTCCGGATGGCTGAGGCGGTGCAGAATCTCGGAACTTTGCAGGGAAACGATCAACAGCTCATTGACACAGGCCAAAATCGCATAGCTCTCTGATGAATCGATGTCGCAGCCAATCGAGGCATGAGTTTTTCGGTCACGGGGAGGAAGCTGTTGCGTCCACATTGTCTTTCCGTCAGCCAATCGATAAGAGTGAAGCAGACCATCGCGATTGCAAATCAAGAGAAATCTCGCTGGGGGAGAAAGCCGAAACTCGTCTTCATTTGCTTTCGGAAACGTTCGCTCCAACGTTCGCTCGGGCATTCGGTAGATCGACACTTCACGGTTTTGAAAATCGGCTGCCAGCACATTTTCTCGCCATTGCAGTTCATTTCCGTCTGCGGCAGACCCTTGATCTTTTGCAGCCTTGATCTGCGTGCGAACCTGGAATTGTGGCCAATCGCGAACGGTCCCGTCTAATGAGGCCGAGACAAGATGTGCGCCGTCACTCGTCGCAGCAACCGACATGACCGTTTCGAGATGCCCTTTCAACCGCTGATGCGGCGCTCCAGCGCCGGAATCAGCATGAACCCAAATCTCGGAGTTCCCCATCGCAAGAATCAAATTCCCGTTACTTGAACAGATCAGGCAACGAGCATTCACCCCCAACGTACCCCGTTCGAATTCCTCACCGTAACTCGGATTTTCCGTCCGATACCGCACGAGGTTTCCTTTGATCGTGCTGACAATCAGACTCGCCCCATCCGCGTGAAACGCCATGACCCGCGGCCATTCATCGGGGCCGGGGGAAATCATTCCGTCCCGAAGTCGTGAATCGGGGCCCATGTCGTGCAGATTCCAAAACCGGATTGTTCCGTCAAGGCTCCCCGTCGCGAGGATGGGCTCGGTGGGATGAAAAGCCAGACACCGAACCCGTTTGGTATGTCCGCTCAAGGTTCCCATCGACTCGCCCGTATCCGGGTTCCACAATCGAACCTGGTTGTCCTCGCCCCCCGACGCGATCAGATCTCCGCTGGGTGAATAAAATGCTTGCGAGACCAGCGACTGATGCTCGTGACAGGCAAATAATTCTCGGGAGGTTTTGATGTCCCAGACGCGCACCGTTCCATCGGATCCGGCAGAGACCAGGCGTTCGCCAGACGGAGAGAAATCGAGCGACTCGATCACTCCGGATTCATGTCGGCAGAGTTCTGAAAGCAGTTCTCCCGTGGTGCGCGACCACAACCGAATGACGCTGTCATCGCCTCCCGAGGCGGCCATTTCCCCATTGCGAGTGATGGCCACTGCCGTGGCTCGGTTTTTGTGGGTCCCCAGGACGCGCGACGAATCATGGTATTCATGCCATAAATACCACCAGCCAAAATCGCGTATGTCCGGTTCCCCCGCTTGCGGCTGATAACGATCAAGTAGTTTGAGCGTTTGCGTGAGATCCGACAGATCCCACGCGAGCTTTGCGTTGCGCATATCCGAGGCATACGCACGCCGCCGGGCCTGAAGTTCCTGCTCACGCGTGATCTCGCGTCGCTGGTCAGTAATTTCCTGCTGTGTCACCAGACGAGAATTATACCACAGCGACAGGCCTGCCAGACTGATCAGCCCCAGGGCGACGGACCCCATCACCGTCGTTGGTACGGGATGCCTGCGACACCATTTTTTGCAGCGAGTCACTACCGAATTGGGACGGGCCGAAATCGGCTCACTGGCTAAAAATTTCTGCAGGTCGTCTGCCAAGGCACCGGCGGACGGATACCGATTGGCGGGGGCCTTTTCCAGGCATTTCAGGCAGATCACTTCCAGATCAACGGGAATCTTGAGGCTCGCCGTTCGCAGCGACGGGGGATCATCCCGCAAAATATTTTGCATGGTCTGCAAGTGATTGGTGCCACGAAACGGTGGGGCTCCCGTGAGTAATTCATAGAGTACGGCCCCGAGTCCGTACACATCGCTGCGGGCCGTGATCTCCTCGCTTCGCCCCTCGGCCTGCTCGGGCGACATATAGCAGATGGTGCCGATGACTGTCCCTGTGCGGGTGATTTGCTGGTCGACATCCGTACACTTCGCCAAACCAAAGTCGGTCAGTCGGGGGACGAACGAAGGTTCATCCCCCGCAGCGGTGGATTCCCTGGCGGCGAGCAGGACATTGCCCGGTTTGACGTCCCGGTGCAGTACGCCACGTGCATGAGCATGGGCAATTCCCTTGGCCAATTGCCGCACGATTTCGGCCGCCATGCGTGGCGAGACCTCGCGTTCCTCCGCTCGCCAGCGTGCCAGGGTCTTACCTGGAATATAGGGCATGACGATGTACGGCAGCACGCCATCACAATCGCTGTCAAAAACGGGGACGATATTGGGGTGTTCAAGTTGTGCGACCGCTGCCGCCTCGTATTCAAAGCGTTCAATCGCTTCCGGCGAATCCAGCAATTCCGGACGCGGGATCTTGATGGCCACGTCGCGTCTCATCACAGGATCATGAGCACGAAAGACGACCCCGAATCCACCGACCCCTAATTGCTCCAGGATTTCAAAGCGGCCAATCTGCATCGGCACGGCGGATCTGATTGGCTTGCTGGCCTGCTCGGGGTCCGGCGAGGAAATGTTTGGTGTACAGAGCGTCTCGTGCAAAAAATCGAGGCATTGCCTGCAGGCTTCCGCCGTTAAACGCCATTCGTCAGGGAGCTTTGATTCTACCGGGGAATCGGGCTGATGGATTTGGCCCTGATCGAGTTGTGCTTGGTACGCACACAACTCGTCCACGAACCGGTTTTCATCTTGGTCGAGCGGATCTTGAGTCATCTGGTTGGAGTTCCATCGCGAGTTTTTGGATGGCACGAGCCCAAAGCTTGCGAGCCGCGTCGGCGGTTCGCCCCAGTCGCTGGCCAACTTCTTCGAAATCCAGCTGTTCGACGCTGCGGAGTTGGACCGCTTGTCGTTGTTCTTCATTCAAGGTCTTGAACCCCGCCTGCAGCAGCTTGAGATTTTCCGCAGTCTGAGCCTGTTTGCTCGGGGGATCCACCGCTGCGGCCAAGCTCAATGACGGACCACCGAAACGTCCCTCGAACGAGACTTCCCTCGAGATATTTCGTTTGGAGAAATCTCGGTAGTGCCGATGCAGATCAATCAGGTTGCGTGACAAAATTTGATTGAGCCACGCACGCAGCTCCGGCTCTGTTGTCCCCCGAAACTGAGCAAATGCTTGTGAGGCTTCGAGGAAGGTCTCTTGGACGAGATCCGAGGGAGCAGCCTTGGCAACGACATCCGATCCTAATTCGTGGCCGGCGATGGTCAACAGGTAGCCACGATAAAGATTCAACAAAACACCCAACTGTGAGTGCTCACCCTGCTGCACAGCGGCGATCATCCGTTCAACCGTGTCGACCGGATGTTCCTGCACGGACATGATCTGCCCCCATTTTCGGGATGTGAAATCGATCAAAATCGGGCGCGTTGTTTTAACGCGTCTTTCAGCATACCGAAAACATCCAGACTCACCAGTGAATCGAAGTAGATTGTTGAACTGGATTGTTGAGGCCGACGGTGAGCTGACAATCTCGGGGAAAACTCGGTTGCGGCCTTGTTTGCTTGAAATTTCGACGCGGCTTTGTTTGAATCGCCGGGATTCACGTTGCTTTAAAAAACCCGTTTTGAGCGATCGTTCAGCGGTCATTGCATGTTGCAAAGGGAAGATGTGAAATTCGCGGCGTGGAACGCATGCCCGTAATCGCATTCCCCTGATGAGGCTGCCCATCGCAAGGCCGCATCGAAGCGGAATTTGGAGTTGTGATCATCAAAGGGGTAGGCAGTCAAAGAATCAAGAATCAGGGATCAGGGGTTCACGATGAGCGAAGTTCGATTGCTGGTGCGGGAGTTCGCGCAAGAATGGTCCGGAACCATTCATGGGAGTCAAGCCGATCGAGCGATCGCGGCGCTGAGTGCTGACCCTGTCACCATGGCTGAGTTTGAAGCGGCGACAGCCCGGTTTTGTAAGCCCACTCCCGAGTGGCGATTCTTCTCGAATCTCAGTCCAGGGAGCGACGCGGAACCGTACGACGCGGGATTGGTCGTCATCGACCTGATTGCTCGAATCGTCGTCGTGGATTCTTCCTACTCGTCGCCGGGAATGGATGGGTGTGTCCTTTATCACTGTGGTGATCATTGCTCCAAAATCAGTCTCGACTATCACCTGGCTCCCGACTGGAAGTTCATGGACGCAAACGAAGCGTGGCGGAGTGTGGGCGATCGTCGGCGGCGGGAACTGGCCATGAAACCACCGCTCGATGCGCGGGGGGTATTCTACGGAAAGCCCCTGTTAGAGTTTATCGCGAAAGAAACCCGGAACGCGTTTGCTCGTCGCGACGAAATGGGGGCAAACGAGCTTGGTCAGCCAATCGAAGCCGCGAGCAATCATTTGACCAGCCCGATTCCAGACCAGGTCGATTCCCTGTTTCCGACCGATCAGGAATTCGCGACCGAATCCTGGTCCCGTCAAGCTCGGTTCGCCAGTCCCGATTACGAGACACTCAAGGAAATTCATGCCGCATGGCTGTTGACGCCGCGTGAAGATCTTGAAGGACGCTCACCGCGCGAGATCGGACAGGATCGGCGAGATCATCTGAGTTGGGATCTTCAGGATCGTTGCCTTCAATGGTCCACAATGAATGCCTGCCCGCCCGGACTTGACGAATCGTCTCATGCCTTTCGGTACGGTGGATTTGGTATTCATGAACTGGTGATGTATTACGACCTGGTTCGGGAATTATTGTGGTCTTCCTGGGAACAGTTAACCGCGTTGGCACCATCGATGAGCACACCAGATCGAAAGGAATCGCTGATCGATGGTGAGTCACTCACCCAGGAAATTTCCCGGCTGGAGCACGTTCGCGATGCGTGGCTCAACACCCCCAATTCCGAGACCCACGGCACCACGCCTCGCTCGATCATTGATCGCGAACGGGCACGAATCCCCGAATCCATGTCCAGCAAAGAAACCCTGATCGATTCCGATTGCCCATGTTGTCGGATGGCGAGCGAATCATCGGGGCCGGGGTTCTGGCATTATGATGGTAGTAATATGGATGCTGAGTTTGCCTTTGACATATTCTGCCAGACGCGTGAAAAATGGGATCAAGAGCAACGCGAAAGCGAGGAATTCCGACGCCGCTTCAATGCCGAAATGGAAGAGCGCGAGCGTCTTGGCGTGGCGAGTTCCCAACCTGACGAGGATGGCTCCAATACGATTTGGTCGACGAGTTTTTCCCTGAAAGGCCAAACGGACGTGCCGCTGGGAATCCGGGTCTATCGCGTCGGCTGCCATTTGGCGGAGCTTATTGTGGGATTGCGTGCCGGTGCAGATGCGGGATCGGTTTCTTCCGAAACACGGCACCAGATCGATAAACTCAATCGCGAGTTCGACAATCTTCGCGAGATACTGGAATCGACGGATTCCTCGCTGGCCGATGCGTTGATCGACCCCGTTTGCGATCGATTTGCGGAAACCCTGGCCAATCTCGCGATCGATCGTCCCGATCTCGCAAAGAGATGTGACAAGGTCGCGGAAGATCTCGAAACACTGTTGGACCCTGATGCACCAAAATTCCCTTGGGAATAGAGTGAAACCGGCGGTGATCAAGCACATGAAGCGTCCCCTGAGAAGTCGAACAGGCGTACGTTTTGCGACATCCTCTGCGACATCCTCTGCGACAGCATCTGCGACAGCATCATCGACAGCATCATCGACGGTGACGTACGTTCGCTGGTAAGCTTCGCCGAGAAACCGCGTGTTGCGGGTGAGAGAGACGAAACCCTGGGCGATGATGATCAGACATTGTCCCGCTGATTTAAGGAAGGTGCCAGTTGAGTCAATTTCTGGCGGGGGTTGACCTGGGGGGGACCTCGATCAAGGCCGCTCTGGCGAATGGTACGGGTGAGATTTTCGTGAGTGATTCTGTTCCTACCGAATCTCACGCCGGACCCGTCGCGGTGATTGAGCGGATCGCGGCGCTCGTGCGCCGGTTGATCTCGCAGGGGGGCAACATCGGTTCCCTGGCGGGAATTGGTGTGGGGATACCTGGTCTGGTCGATGTCTCGACCGGTACGACTCAGTTTCTGCCGAATATGCCAACTCAGTGGCGCAACGTGCCGGTCGCGGCGTTACTTCGTGAGCGTCTGGGCTGCCCGGTTTGGCTGCTGAACGATGTTCGCACCGCAACGCTGGGTGAGCTGCGCTATGGTCACGGCAAGGCGTCGCCGCGGTTGACCATGGCATTCTTCTCGATCGGTACCGGGATCGGCGGCGGGGTTGCGATCGATGGCCAGTTGCGACTCGGCCCACTGGGAGCCGCAGGGGAACTGGGGCATCAAACGATTTTACCAGACGGCCCGCGGTGCGGATGCGGCAATCGCGGTTGTTTGGAAGCCCTCGCCAGTGGCCCTGCGATTATTGGCGAAGGAGTGCGACTGCTACGAAACGGCCTGGCTCCGCGTCTGCATGAACTGGTTGACGGGAACGCCGATCGCGTTACACCCCGTGAAATGCTCATCGCGGCGAATGCCGGTGATGAATTGGTCCGAGAAGCCCTGATTCAAGCCGCAACCTATATCGGAATTGCAGCGGCCAATGTGGTCACGATACTGCATCCGGAACTGATTGTGCTGGGGGGCGGGGTTGCCGAATTGGGCGATATTTTAATCACACCAGTCCGACGAGTGATTCAAGATCGGGTGGGAATGTTTCCGACCGATCACGTGCGCGTTGAATCTTCGCAGCTTGGCGATCGCGCGGGACTCGCAGGGGCGATCGCGCTGGCTCAGGAAAATATTGCCATTTCGGGCGTGTCAGGCTCACATACCAGATCAAACTGAGTAAACTTTCGCCCATTCGCTTTTTTCGCTGTAACAAAGGATCCAACACCGATGAACTACACGTATTTCGACTTAGCCAAGATGATCGACCATTCGCTGCTGAATCCAACGCTGACCGAAGCGGATCTCGACGCCGGTTGTCGTTTGGCGTTGGCCTACGACGTCGCCAGCGTCTGCATCATGCCCTACGCCTTGAAGCGTTGTGCCGACTTGCTTCGTGGCAGCACGGTCAAGGCCAGTACGACGATCGGGTTCCCCCACGGGGGGAATACCACCGCCATCAAGCAGGCCGAAGCCGAGCGGGCCATCGCCGATGGTTGTGAGGAACTCGACATGGTGGTGAACATCAGCCAGGTATTGAGCGGCAAGTGGGACTTTGTGCGTGCCGACATCAAGGGGGTGATCGACGTGGCTCATGCTGCCGGTCAGAAGGTCAAAGTGATCTTCGAAAACTGCTACTTGAAAGACGAACACAAAATCGAGCTCTGCCGGATTTGTTCCGAGTTGCGCGCCGACTGGGTGAAAACGTCGACTGGCTACGGAACCGGTGGAGCGACTCATGACGATTTGCGATTAATGCGTGAGCACGCGGCACCGCACGTTCAGGTGAAAGCAGCGGGCGGAGTCCGCGATTTAGATGGTCTGCTCGCCGTCCGCGAACTGGGGGTCTCGCGCTGCGGTGCGAGCCGAACCAAAGACATGCTGGATGATTGTCGACGCCGACTCAACCTTCCCGCAATCGCCGTTTCTGAGAAAGCAGCGGTTGCCGGATATTGAGCGGGGCTGTGTACGGCTCACATTCAACTTCGTCAGAGTTCCGTACGCAGCAACCGTGCCGTTCAACGTCGATTTCACACCAAGGGGCAGTGGGGGGCATGAATCCTTTTTTGGAGTCCTGGTCGAATGCCTCGGGAATTGATTAAGCGTGCAAAGGCTGTTGATTTTGGGCGAAGAACATCACCGAACGTTTTCTTCCAAGAAGCTTAATGTTTTAAGATATTGTTGACTGAAGCTGAGAAGTTTTGTTTTTCCGGCAAGGTTGTCTTCAAACAGGGGGATTTGTGATCTCGTATAGATAACACTTGCTGCCAATTCAAAAATATAACGATCTGGATGTAATATCGAAGGACACTTAAACGGATCTGTTGTGGTTTCATGATCTAGAAGAGTAGTATCGTACGGTACTTTGGCATAAAGAATTTCCAGCCTGCTAATCAAATTGGATGCTTCGGAGGAACTTAAAGGTGCAGGTAGACCGTCCTTATTGAGTTTGCTCGTCGCGGCGATTTCCTGACCTTGTTTTCTCAACTCATCATATTTTTCCTGAAAGCCTTGGGCGATTTGAGTTTCCTTCCAGGGAATCTTGTAAGATTTCATGATCTGGCCCTGCGCGATTCGAATGGCGTCTACCGAGTCTTCGTTTTCAGACGACTCTAAAGCACTTCGCCAACCATGACTTGTCAGGTAGGACCATCCTGTCTTGCGGGGATATAATCGTTGGTGGATGGCGTTGAGTTGGCCTTCGATCACCTCAAGGCCGAGTTCGGATTGATCATTTTTTGTCAGGCCATTTCGTATCTCGCTCCATTGATCAATGTATTCACGAGCAAGCTGAGGATCGCTGGTTTCTTTCATGAGCCGAATCGTTGTATCGGTCAGGCCAAGCAATTTGAGGATTTGCTCACGTAATATTTCATTCGTTGATTTTTTCTCGCTCTTTGTTTGGGCAAGGTTCTGAACCGAAACGTTACGAGATCCCATCAAAATCACCGTGCTGATTGCGGTGGTCAAGATGACGCCCAATGCAGTGGCCAAAACGATGACCAGACGCTTCGAGCCAGTTTTTCTTGGCATTTGCAAAGGAGGTGGTAACACGTTTTCAGGCTGTTCGCTGGGAACAGGCTTTTGACTTGGAGGATCCTCTTCGTTGAGGTCGCCGAGTTCCTCGTCCGGCAGGGGTGATGCCAAGAATGATGTGCCACAAGCCTCAGAGGCGCAAGTAACTTTTCGCCCGCGAAACTTTTCCGCTAAGTTGTACATGCGGCCGCAATTCGGACATTCAATTTTGAACGAGGTCATGCTAACACTTTCGACAGAGTCGAAACATTTTATGGAACCCGCGGATATAATTGCAGGCCCCGGATTATGTGTCAATTGCTTGATCAGGCGAATGGAAGATTTTTGTCTCGCGGAGCGGTGATCGCCCAAAAAAGGTTTTTCCAATCCGGATGGTTTGATTCAAGCGGATTCGATGAACTGTTTCTGGATGGCATCGATTTCTGCCGCACGATTACGATTGGTTGAACCATCGAGTTTCACACGATTGGGAAAATCCTGCGATCGTGGCCAGAATTACACCTCGGTCGCGACCTCGGTCGACTCCGGCGAGATGATCGCCGTTTCAGAGATCATTTTTGGTTTTACGGCTTGCGTCTGTGTCGTTTTTGCGACAAAACGATCTCATGGCCGCAGGCTTTGAAAAAATTTTCAAAAATGTCTGTCAAACGGGCGAGCGTCATCAACAAAAAAACCTGACGCTCGCGGGGATCCGCAAGCGTCAGGTTTTCTTGTTGATGAGCGATACTGGATTCGAACCAGTGACTTCCACCGTGTGAGGATGGCACTCTAGCCGCTGAGTTAATCGCCCGTCGTTGGCGTGTTTCAAACGCGCTTACAAGTTGTACCGGTTGTCGAACATGGGGGCAAGGATGACTCGGTCGTTCTGGTCCCCATCGGCTTCGCTTCTTGTACGGTTACGACGAATATGCCGTCCGGAAGAGGCCTCGTCCGGATGGCCTCTTCATTTTCTGCAAGAGAATGCGTAGAAACGAAGTCTGGATGCTGGCCAGCATCCAGACTTCGTTCGCTGCCGTTTTCTTTTTCGGTATTGCGGGACCGGTCTGGTGATCGTCAATCACTGCGACCAGGTCGTCGGTTGACGGACCCAGCGGTGATGGGTGAGTTGTTGACGGAGTTCGGCGCTGAGTGGTCCTGCGTCACTGCATCCCATGTTCGCTTCGACATTTCGCAGCGAGCGCATACCGGGAATGACGGTCCCGACGGTCGGTTCCGACAGGGTGAACCGCAGTGCCATCTCGGCCATCGTCATCCCTGGGGGAACCACAGGCCGCAACGCCTCGGCTCGTTCAACGCTTGCGTGCAGATTTTCGGGTACGAAATAGGTGCTCCGCCAATCCTCTTTGGGCCAGGTTGACGATTTGGTCAGTGTTCCAGTCAAGGTCCCCTCGTCAAAGGGGACGCGGGCAATGACCCCGATGTCATGCTTGAGGCAAGCAGGAAATAGCTCATCTTCCGGGTTCTGATCGAAAATATTGTAGATCACCTGGACCGCATCGATCAGTCCGCTTTTGACCGCTTCGATTCCATTCCAGGGCTCCCAACGATTCTGGCTGATGCCGATGGCGGAAAAGAGTCCCTGAGATTTGAGGTCGGACAGCTTGTGATACCAGCGATCATCCTGCAGCCAGTGGTCCTCCCACGTGTGGAATTGCATCAGGTCAAACGAGGGCAAACCGGCATTTTTTAAGCTGGCGGTGACATATTCTTCGAGATGCTCGGGAGGAAAACAGTCGTCGAGAGAAAACTCGCGGCGGCTGGGCCATTTCCAGTTTTTTGGGGGAATTTTCGTCGCGGTGTAGAGTTTACGGTCCGGGTAGTCCCGGACTAACTCGCCCAGAATGGCTTCACTCTTCCCGGCACCATAGCCCCAGGCCGTATCGAAAAAGTTACAGCCCAACTCGACCGACCGACGCAGTGCTCGATGAACTTCCTCCAGATCCGATCCGGTCCAGCCAGCCATCCCCCACATCCCGTAGCCGACTTCACTCAATTGCCAATTGGTCTTACCGAAACGGCGATACTTCATTGTGGGCACACTTTCTGAGTTGGGGATTCTGGGATGAGCGATAATCGATGTGGCCATGGTCTAGCTTGCTGTCGAGAGACTGTCCAGTCTCTGAACGTTGTGAATCGGTTTCTGTTATCCTTCAGCGGTGGGGCTCACCGAGGTGGTCCGGGCAGGGGCTGTACGAAAAGGGTATCTGCAGAGGAACTTGTCGAAGCACATTTATTCCCCAGCGGATTGGGTGAATTCCGGCGGTTCAGTTGCAATTTTGCCGTCGTCCCGATGAACTACACACGAATGCAAAAATGGATTCAGGGGAAAAGGGGAATTGATGCGAGGTCCCGGTTACAAATTGAGTGGCGATGTCCGGCGAACCTGGCGTTGTCCGACCTGCGGGAATGAACGGAAGCTGCATGGTGAGGTCACCTCGCTGCAATGCAGTTGTTCGCAGGGGACCTGGATGCGAATCGTGGCCGAACGGTTGATGGAACCTCGGCCGCTGCAGCGGCCCAGTGATGTTGAACAGCGTCCGATTGACTTTGGGATCGAAGCTCCACCCCCTCAGCCAGCCAAGCCCGAGGCGACGATTATTAAGCCGGCCGTTTCACGGGAACCTGAACCAACAGGGTTGGGCGACCTACAGGCCGACAAGAGCGAATCGATGATTGGTCCAGCAGTTGAGCCTGTAAAGATCGCGATCGAGCGGATCGAGCCGGTCGCGCCCGTCGCGCCGGATCAGGAGGAATGGGGCGAAGGAATCCTGTAAGCGAGCTTCAAGACTCCCCGATCAAAAGATTCCCCCTGACTCCCTCAAGTCGCTGTTACAGCGACTTGAGAACGGCGATCAGTTCCGCATGAATTTCCGGGGAGTTCGAGGCGAGCAAGTCAGGTTCTTCGAGCGAGAAGGGGGATCCATCGATTTTGGAAATGCGGCCACCCGCTTCTTCCACGATGAGAATTCCGGCGGCCATATCCCAAGGTTTCAGGCTGGTGGACCAGAAAGCTTCCAGCCGTCCCGCCGCAAGGTTTGCCAGATTCATCGCAGCCGAACCGGTTCGCTGCACCGACTGAGCCTTGGGAAGGACCTGTAAAAATCGTCGGACCGCCTCGTCATGACCACTGGTGGCGACCGGCAGACTGGCGATGACGAGCGCTTGTTCCAATTGGGTAATTGCCGAGCATTTCAATGGGCGGCGATTTAAGCTGGCCCCCTCTCCCCGTGCGGCAAGGAACATCTCGTCGTGAACCGGGTCAAAGATCGCCCCGACGATCATTTCTCCGCGGCATTCCAACCCGATGGAAACACAGTAATACGGAAATCCATGTACGTAATTCGTTGTGCCATCCAGCGGATCAATCACCCAGCGGTAAGGGGAATCGCCTCCTCCCACAGAGAGGCCTTCTTCGCCACAAAAACCATGATTGGGATATCGCCCGCCAATAAAATCGTGAATCGCAACTTGAGCCGCCTCATCCGCTTCGGTGACGAGGTTCGATCGGCTTTTTTCCCGAACGGTGAATTTCGATGACCAGGCGCGCAGCACGTGTCCAGCACGTCGTGCCGCTTCTTCCGCTGTTTGAACGAATTCTCGCATCAATCCTCCGAGGTCTGCGTGCGGTCTTTTTGAACCGTCGCCGAATTACTGTGGCCTATTATTTACTGTGGCCTGGCTGTGGCCTGGCTGTGGCCTATTTGTAGTGGCGGATTGGTGGATTGGGAACACTGTCTCAGGGGGAATCCCCTCGGAACCCAGGATCAACGATCTGGCGTAAAAATCTTCCACGGTGCTGACGGCGCCCAGAGGGGAACTATCGAGGGTAACCGGAGTCGTCGTATCTCCCAACCAATAATAAATAAAGGGTTCGCACTGAAAACCAGTGCGAACCCTTCCAATCGCAAATCCATCATTCGAATGAATGATCAGTTGGCTGGAGCTGGAGCTGGTGCAGCAGGAGCAGCTGGAGCTGGTGCTGCAGGTGCTTCCGCTGGAGGAGCAGGAGCATTGACTGGAGCAACTGGCGTTGGGGAAGAATTGGTGTAAACAGCGGCCGGAGCAGCGCTGCAGCCACCGGTGCAACCCGAAACCACTTCTGACGAACCGACGACCGTACCGCTGTTGCAGCTGTTGCAGCTGGTGGAAACGGCGGTGTTGCAGCTGCTATAGCTTGGAGCTGGAGCAGCACAGGTGCTGGCGCAGTGAGGAGCTGGTGCGGCCTTGCAACGAGGTGCGTGAGCAACCTTGCAGCGTGGAGCACGTTCGCAGTGAACACGAGCTGGCTTGCAGGCAGGAGCCTGGCGGCAACAACGGGCTTCGGCTGACGTAGCAACCGACATCAGGACTGCAACAGCAGCCACAAAACCAAATACACGACTCATGAAGAAATTCCTTCAAAATAACAACGGGGATCTGAACATGGAACCGCCGACCCTCGGCATTCCATACCTCTCGGTCGGTTCTGTTGTGCAGAGCTTCCCGAGAAGAAATGTCAGACTAGAGAAAATTCTCTGATTGTCCCGTTTGGGTCAAATGCAGAATATCAGGGAGATACGAGATGTCAAACGAACTGAAAAGTTTCTTTTTTTGGGAAAGTGGCTGAATACGCTCAAGCCACTTGACAAAAGCGGGTGGATATTCACCGCTCCGCCAGAAAACGTCTCGTCGCAATCTCAACAAGTCTTTTCCGCAGCGAGGGCTTCTCGGAGCGGTTGCAGCATTTGACCCATGGTTTGCCAGCGGTCGGCGGGCTGTGCGACCAACCCCCGCATGATCGCTTGGACCACGCGCGGATCGAGATCCGGGACCAGCTTTTGCAAATCCTTGGGTGGCAGATTGATGTGCTGGACGACGGCATCTAGGGTTTCACCGCCGGGCCAAGGGAGCTCTTTCGTGTACATTTCAAAGCAGGTGACGGCATAAGCAAAAATGTCAATTCGCTGATCGGTTCGGTGCCGTTTGATCAGTTCAGGGGCCATGTACGTGGCCGTTCCAGTTCGATTACCTGGGGCTTGGTACTCGGGAATATTCGGGACAGCCAGTCCGAAGTCGATCAGTTTGAGTGAGAGGGACTGGTCGATGATCACGTTCCGCGGGCAGATATCTCGATGGATCCAGTTTTGCCGATGAAAGTATTCGATGGCTTCGCCGAGTTCGACCACAAACCGCAGCCGATTTTTTTTCATGACTTCGTTCTGGACTTCGACGAGATAACTGAGCGACATGCCTTCCACGAATTCCATCACGAGAAATTGTTCGTTCTTGGTGGTGACTCCATGCTCGAACGTTTGCACCACATGGGGGTGCTTGAGCGTGATGGCGATTTCACCCTCGGTCGGCTTTTTGTGCTTCATTTGCACAAATCGGGCATCGAGTCGTTTGGTCTTTTCAACATCCAGCAGCTTCAGGGCGACGGTTTTTTCCAGGCGCCGATCGACAGCGCGCCAGACCTTTGACATACTTCCCTGTCCCACCCGACTCACCAGTTGAAATCGGGAGCTGATATCCACTTTGTTGATTTTCTTCGGTCGCTGCAGCAGCTTTTTGAGAAAGTTCAGCATCAGATTGCCTGCCTTGGTTTCAACACCGAATTAAACGCCGCAGTAGTCGATCAAACGGGAAATCTCGGTACGCAATTCAGGACGGGGAACAATTCGATCGACAAATCCGTGTTCCAGCAGGAATTCACTCGTCTGAAATCCGGCAGGCAAGTCGATCTTGCAGGTCGCCCGAACGACACGCGGCCCTGCGAATCCCACCAGCGCTTTGGGTTCAGCCAAGGTGATGTCGCCGAGCGAGGCAAAGCTGGCCGCGACTCCACCCATGGTTGGATTGGTCAGCACCGAAATAAACAAACCCCCTGCTGACTGGTAGCGTCCGAGCGCGGCACTGACCTTTCCCATTTGCATGAGCGACAGGATTCCTTCGTGCATGCGTGCCCCACCGCCGGAACCGCTGACAATCACCAGCGGCAGTTTCAGTCGCGTGGCCTCTTCGACCGATCGGGTCAACATTTCCCCGACCACTGAACCCATGCTCCCCATGATGAAGGCCGAATCGGTCAGGGCAAAAACCAAGGGGCGCCCGCGCATATACCCTCGCCCCGCGATACAGGCATCTTTGAGTCCGGTCTTTTTCTGTTCCGAGATCAGCCGATCCTTATACGGTTTTGAGTCGACAAAGCCGAGCGGGTCTTTGGGGCTGAGGTTCGTAAACCACTCTTCAAAACTGTCTTCATCCAGCAATTGCTCGATGCGTGTCCGACCGGGAACAATAAAATGATGGCTACAATCTGGGCAAAGGTACAGATTCTGTTCCACCTGTTTGCGATAGACCGTGCTTTTGCACGAGTCGCACTGAATCCAGAGCCCTTCCGGAACCCCGCGCTTTTTTCGGGGCGATTCTCCGTTATCGAAACCTCGTTGTTGTGGAGGAGGATCTAAACTCATCCGAATGGATTCCCGGTTGAAAAGTGAATTTGACTGGAATACGGTTCAGCTGTCGCCATCTGGTTGCCGCAAACCGATATCAAAATGCTGCCGGATTGTAAACAACGGTACGGCGAAACACGACCCGCTCCGGCCCCTGTAATTGGTAAAACACCCCATTGCGGGTGAATCTCCTCTGCTGTTTTTCCCGGAAAATTCCATTTCCGCCAAAATCAACTCCCATTTCCTTTGGTCGTCGGATCCGGGCTCAGTGGGATTGCGAGCCGATTCGCTCTATTATACTCGGAATGGGAAAATGTTCGTTCAGTGGGGATTCTGGCGAAATGTGCAGTAACCGATTTGTTTTCGTAATGAGAAACGCAATCTCCTCGGTTGAGCGCGTCTTGTTGTATGACGGAGCGGGGTTGAAGACCGTCTGCAACACCATGACCTTGATGCTGATCGGTCTTGTTGTGCTCATCGTCGCAGACAAGAAATCCTGTGCGGCGGATCCGGTCACCATTCGCAGTCCCCTCTCGACCGATGACGCGATCCGCTCTTTTGTCCTTGCTTCGCCCGAACTCAAGGTGGAGCTTGCCGCAGCAGAACCCGAAGTTGTCGATCCTGTCGCCATCGCTTTTGGCGCAGACGGGTCAATGTGGGTCGTGGAAATGCGAGATTATCCTTACGGACCCAAGCCCGGAAGTTCGGAAAAACCCAAGTCACGCATCAAGCGACTGTTCGATCATAATCATGATGGGCGATTTGAAACGGCAACGGTCTTCGCTGATGAATTGCTGTTTGCCACGGGAGTGCTGCCGTGGCGAGACGGGGTGATTGTCACGCTGGCTGGCGAGATTGCCTTTTTTGCTGACCGGGACGAGGATGGAAAAGCCGATTTCCACGAAACTTGGTTTCAGGGTTTTTCTCAGGAAAATTCGCAATTACGGGCGAATCATCCCACGTTTGGTCCCGATGGGTTTATTTATGTTGCGAATGGGCTCCGCGGGGGTTCTGTGGTCGCGGTGAAGCCCGAGTGGAAAAAACCGGGACAACCGCTGCCGCTGGCGGGGTTTGATTTTCGGTTCAATCCGGTCACGGGCGAGTACGGTGCCGTTGCGGGGCATGGGCAGTTCGGACTGTGTTTTGACGACTTTGGGAATCGTTTTGTCTGTTCGAACCGAAATCCGTTGCAGCATATCGTCCTCGAAGATCATTTCTCGCGACGCAATCCTGCGTTTGCGATCAAAACCACGGTTCAGGATGTCGCGGCTTGGGGTGAAAAATCGAAGCTCTACCCGATCAGTGCGGCCTGGACGACATCCAATCTGCACGCCAATCAATTTACTGCCGCCTGTGGTGTCACGATCTATCGTGGGGATGGCCTTCCCCCGGAAAACAAAGGGAATGCGTTTATTTGTGATCCGACCGCAAATCTTGTCCATCGGGAAACACTGGTTCCCAGCGGTGCGTCGTTCATCAGCCATTCCTCGGACGGTCAGCAAGAGTTTCTTGCCAGCACGGACACTTGGTTTCGACCCGTTAATCTGGCAAATGGTCCGGATGGAACTTTGTACATCGTGGATATGTATCGGGCTGTGATTGAGCATCCCGATTGGATGCCTGCCGAGTTGAAATCCCGCAAAGATCTCAACGATGGAAGTGACCGTGGACGGATCTGGCGAGTGAAATCGGAAGAATTAATCATGCCACAAGAACGGCACGATCACTCTTTGGACAAATTGACGATCCACCAATTGATCCGGCTATTGGACCATGCGAACGCCTGGCATCGTGAGACCGCTTTTCGACTGCTGCTGGAACGAGATCGGGAGGTTGTTCTGGACGGGCTGAAACTGGACTGGAAACAAAACCGACTGACACGGAGTCGTTTGCCGGTACTTTGGCTGATTCGAACGCTGGACCCCCGACTGACTCCGGCAGTGCTGGCCTGGTCCGAGGTTGACAATCGGGACGCTCGCGTTCGCGAGCAGGTCTTTGCTTCGATTGGGGATAACCTGGATGAACTGCTTCCTGATGATGTGGTGAATCTGGCTGCCGAAGAAACCGATGATCGCGTCCGATTCCGTTTGGCACTTGATCTGAGTGGTCGCAGTCAGGATGTCGCCATCGAGCGAAAGGCACTCATCAAGCTGCTGGACCGCGGTCTGGAAGACCCATGGCTTCGCGTCGCCGTGGGGACGATGAAATCGGATCCCCCCGACGCGTTGTTAAAAGAATTGCTGGAACACTGGAAAAATCAAAAGTCTCTTCCTGCCGGCGGGGCGAAACTGGTTGAGCAACTCAGTGAAGTTTGCGGCGGACAACTCGACGTGGAATCTGCCCGAACGCTGCTGGAACAACTGTTGCAGTTTCCAGGCAGCGATGCATCAGAGGCCGAAATGGATGTCACGGCCGCAGGGATCCGTGGTCTCGGTTTGGGAGCGGCACGACGTGGTTTGACGTTTGCCTCGTTTCGTGACGAGATCAACGGGGATCGCCGTGAGCAATGGCGAAATTTCATGGAACAACTCCGCGACCGGGTACGAAATTCAGAAACCGAATCACAGTGCCGCCTTGATCTGATTCGAACGCTCCCGTTTGGCGAAGCAACCGAGTCCGCAGCGACACTGCTGGAGCTCGGGTTTTCTGGCAGCGATACGTCGATCAAATTGGCTGCGTTTGACGCATTGGTCTCCCTGTCCGATCCCTTGGTTGGGCAGAAGGTGATCGCGGAATTCGCCGCGCAGACACCACAAATCCGGCGTGCCTTACTTGAAGTCCTACTGGCCAACGAGGAACGAATTGCTTTGCTACTCGACAGAATCGAACAAGGAATCATCAAAACCACCGAGATTGACGCCATTCGGCAAAACCGGTTGATGAAACAGGGGAATCCCCTGCTGCGGACTCGAGCGGAAAAGCTGTTTGCGGTGGCAATTGATCTCGACCGTGCCAGTGTGCTGGAAAAATATCAGGGGGCTCTCGACAAGCCGGGTGAAGCGGAACGGGGTCGGGCGATTTTTGAAAAAAATTGTGTGACTTGTCATCGCGTTGGAAATTTGGGAGTCAATGTCGGGCCCGACATCAGCGATACGCGGGATAAACTCCCCCCGTATCTCCTGATGAATATCCTGGACCCGAATCGCGCAGTCGATGGAAATTACTTTGGATACACATTGGTCACTGAGCAAGGGAAATCGTATACGGGGCTCATCAAGTCTGAAACCGCCACGTCTCTCACGATTCGGATGCCCGAGGGGAAAGAGGTGACCGTCTTGCGGACCGAGGTCGAAGCCCTGAAAACCGGCGGCCAATCGTTGATGCCGGTTGGGTTTGAGAAAACCATTACGGTAGAACAAATGGCCGATCTCATTTCCTACCTGAAGAACTGGCGTTACCTGGATGGATCGATTCCACTTCGCTGATTCGGTTTTTAAGATGCTGACGTGATGAACTGCGGCTGCAATCTGTCATGTTCGTTTGGATCGTCAGGGTTATCAGGACCAACAGGATCTCGACGGAATTAAAGTTGATCACCCAATTCAGACAGTCAAACTTGGTCTGGATTTGATTCAATCAAAAGGGAACAGGCAATGAACATACTGAGGTCCGTTTGCTGTGGGATGATCGTGATTCTGGTCGGTGGAGCATCGCTGCCGGCTGCCGAAAAACTGACGATCCTGCCGCGCGTGGTGAAGCTGATCGGAGCCGAGGCTCGGCAGACGTTGCTAGTTGCCAGGGAAGACGCGGGACTCGTAACCGAACCGATTCGCGAGGGTGCGGTTTGGACTTCCGCCGATGACAAGGTTGCAAAAATCCTTGAGGGTGAAGTGATTCCCGTCGGTAACGGCACCACCACTGTTTCCGTCGCGGTCCAGGGACAGGTTGCGAGGTTGGAGGTGACCGTGGATCAGTTTGAAAAACCGCACCTGTGGAGTTTTCGCAACCACGTCCAGTCGGTCCTCTCGAAGACAGGCTGTAACAGCGGAGCCTGTCACGGTGCTGCCGCAGGCAAAAATGGTTTCAAACTTTCGCTGCGGGGTTACGACCCGGAACAAGACTTTTTCGCGATCACGCACCATGCGCGAGGCCGCAGGGTGGTGCAGAACGATCCCGGACGGAGCCTCGTCCTGACCAAGCCGACCATGGCGATCCCCCACAAAGGGGGATTCCGATTTGCCGAAGATTCTTATGAATATCGCGTGGTCTCGGAGTGGATTGCTCAGGGAATGCAGCCGCCGACAGCGACCGATACCCGCATCGTGCGACTGGAAATCCTGCCGCAGGGATTGCGACTGAAAGAGGGGGCCGAACAAGCGATGGTTGTGATTGCCCATTTTCAGGATGGTCACACGGAAGATGTCACGCGCTGGTCAAAATATACTTCGACCAATCATGCCGTCTGCTCGGTAGATGAACGGGGGTTGATCAAGGTTGGCGGGAGCGGCGAAGGGGCGATTGTTGCGTGGTATCTGGCACAAAATGCGACTGCGACGGTGACCGTTCCTTACCTTCAAGCGATCCCCGCCACCGCGTTCACACAAACACTGCGAGCCAATTACATTGATGATCTGGTGATGGAAAAGCTGCGGGTGCTCAATATGCCCCCCTCGCCCCAGTCTGATGACAGCGAGTTTCTCAGGCGGGTGTTTCTGGACACGATTGGCGTGCTTCCCACGGTCGATGAAGTCAAGGGGTTTCTCGCGGACGTCAGCCAACACAAACGAAATGAATTGATTGAACGGCTGTTGTCGCGCCCCGAGTACGTTGATTACTGGTCTTACCAGTGGTCGGACCTCTTGTTATTAACGGGAAACAGGTTACGGCCAGAAGCATTGAAAGCCTACTACAAATGGATTCGTGATCGGGTCGCTGAGAATACTCCTTGGGATCAGTTCGCCCGAAGTGTCATCCTGGCGAAGGGGAGCACTTTTGAAAACGGGGCCGCCAATTTTTATGCCCTGCATCAAGATCCACAAGATATGGTCGAAACGACCTCGATGGCTTTCCTGGGGATGTCGATCCAGTGTGCCCATTGTCATGATCATCCCAACGAAAAATGGACGAACGACGATTACTATGGCATGGTGAGTCTGTTTGCACGCGTACGGGGAAAAGGCTGGGGAGGAGACTTTCGGAGTGGAGATGGCAACCGGACTATTTTTCTCGCTGATCAAGGGGAAGTTCTGCAGCCGCGTACTGCCCGACCGCAACCCCCCAAGCCACTGGATGGTGCCGCAATCTCGTTCGAGGAAACGGGTGATCGACGCGAATTTCTGGCTAAATGGCTCACCTCGGCGGATAACCCCTATTTTGCCAAGGCGATCGTGAACCGGATCTGGGCCAATTTTATGGGCCGCGGACTGGTGGATGCCGTCGATGATATTCGCCTCACCAATCCCGCCAGCAACGAGCCTTTGCTGGCCAAACTGGCGGAAGAACTGGTGCGGAATCACTATGACCTGAAGAGTCTGATGCGGACCATTCTGCAATCCGAGGCGTACCAGCGATCTCATCAGATCCTACCTGCGAACGAAGCCGATCTGCGATACCAAGCACGCAGTCAACCCCGGCGACTGAAGGCCGAGGTGCTGCTGGATGCGATCTCGCAAGCGACTGGAGTCCCAACCGTTTTCAAAGACCAACCGGTGAATACGCGAGCGATCCAACTTCCTGACGCGAGCATTGCGTCCTATTTTCTTGATACGTTCGGTCGCCCCGAACGGGTCCTCACGTGTACCTGCGAGCGTTCGGATGAACCGAGCATGACACAGGTGCTGCACTTGACCAACGGCAAAACGATCCAGGAGAAACTGGAATCCGCAGACGGGGGGGTCGCGAAACTTCTCGCCTCCAATCAATCCAACGCCGAGATCCTGGATGTCGTATATCTTTCAGCCCTGTCCCGGTATCCTGCGGAAGCAGAGCGTCAGCGGTTGCAGTTGCTGCTGGCAGAAGCCCCTGAATCCGAGAAACGGGCCGTGATCGAAGACCTGTTTTGGAGCGTGCTGACATCGCGAGAATTCCTGTTCCAACATTAATTTTCTCCAACATGTTTGGATGAAAACGGTTACCATCAAGGATTCAGCAGGCTGAATGACTGTTACATCCGATTCATACCCTGCCACGAGGGCTGTGGCGATCCGGTAACGGATTGCTGGAAATCGGATTGAAATTGAAATCGAATTGAACAAAATCGAATTGAAACCGTGGCGTTTCGAGCAAAAGTCGAAGGAGTTTTTTTTCAGCATGAGCGTTGATATTCAGAGAATCAAAGAGCAAGTCCTGAAACACTCGGACCAAATCGACCGTGTCCGGGCGGAAGTTCGGAAAGTCCTTGTCGGCCAAGATCTGATGCTGTCGCGATTGTTGATCGCCATGCTCACAGGAGGACACGTCTTGCTCGAAGGTCTCCCCGGATTGGCCAAAACGACCGCGATTAAAGGGCTGGCGAGTGCCGTTCGCTGTAAGTTTAATCGGATTCAATTCACTCCCGATCTGCTTCCTGCAGATCTGATCGGGACCATGATTTACAATCCGCGCGAAGGGACTTTTGGTACCCGAAAAGGTCCAATTTTCGCCAATTTGATTCTGGCCGATGAAATCAATCGGGCCCCTTCCAAAGTCCAGTCGGCGCTGCTCGAGTCGATGCAAGAACATCAGGTCACGATTGGCGATCAAACTTACCCGCTGGAAGAACCCTTTCTGGTGCTGGCGACGCAAAATCCGATCGAGCAAGAAGGGACTTATCCCCTGCCGGAAGCGCAAGTCGACCGCTTCATGCTGAAAATCATTGTGGATTATCCCTCGAAGGCGGAAGAGCGAAAAGTCGTCGATTCGGTGTTGGATGACGTTCGTCGAGAAGTTCAGCCGGTGATGGAACCCCAGCAGCTCATCGATATCAAGCAAACGGTTTCCACCATCTACATGGACGATAAGGTCAAGGACTATGTTCTGGATGTTGTGATCGCCACTCGCCGACCGGAAGATTATCGCCTCAAGTCGCTCAAACCCCTGATTGAATACGGTGCGTCACCCCGTGCTTCGATTAACTTATGCCTCGCCGCACGCGCCAACGCCTTTCTGGCGGGACGGGGCTATGTGACACCGCAGGACGTAAAGGACATTGCATTGGATGTGCTCAGGCATCGGGTGATTTTGACGTACGAAGCCGAAGCAGAACAAATGACCTCGGATGATGTGGTGCGAAAAGTGTTGGAATCGGTTCCGGTCCCGTAAATACCACGACCCTGGGAGCACGACACCCGGGTAAGGCCGAAAGGCCCGTCGGTGTCAGTTCGTTGGCCGCCAGGGCATCGGGGCAGGATTCACCCCCTGCGAATGCCACAAAAGAGTCCTTTTCACAGACATTGTTTTTATGATCGCCAGGGTTTTCGATGGCTGCACGAAATCTGGAAGAAGTTCTCAAAGAAGTTCGCCGAATTCAGATCGTTGCCAAAAAGCAAGTCAATGATCTGCTGGCGGGTGAATACCTGAGCGCATTTCAGGGACGCGGGATGGAATTCAATACCGTCCGTGAGTACGTTCCTGGTGATGAAATCCGGTCGATCGACTGGAATGTGACGGCACGAACCGGCAGCCCGTACGTGAAAACGTTCTGCGAAGAACGGGAAATGACCGTGCTGCTGGTGGTGGATGTCTCGGCCTCAGGAGCGTTCGGATCACAGCGATTAAGCAAGATGGAAACGGCCGTGGAAGTGGCTGCGGTGCTGATGTTCACGGCACTCAAAAACAACGACAAAGTCGGACTCCTTTTCTTCGCGGATGATGTCATCAAGTACATTCCGCCGCGGAAAGGGCGAGCCAACGTCTTGCGATTGATCCGTGAATTGCTCGCCACCGAACCGGTCAAGGCGGCGACCGACATCACCAAAGCACTCGAATTTCTCGGACGAGTACAGCGTCGGAAATGCGTGTTGTTTTTGATGAGTGATTTTTTGGGGCCTGATTGTTCCCGTGCGCTCGCCATCGCCAACCAGCGGCACGACTGTGTGGCCGTTAGCCTGGCGGATCCCCGAGAAACCACGCTGCCCGACGTGGGATTCTTGACATTGCGAGATGCAGAAACCGACGAGTTGCTTGAACTCGATACGCGTCACCCACGAGTTCGGGCGTTATTTGCCAAGGCGGCTGATGATCGAGAACGAAAGTTAACGGGTTGGTTAAGGCGGGCCAATGTCGACCGGCTGACAATCCAAACCGACCAGCCCTACGCGCAGAGTTTGCAGCGATTTTTTCGAGCGAGGGAGCGGCAACGATGACGCAACACCGCGCGATTCGAGTTCTTTTGTTGTTGAGCGGATTGTTTCTGACTGGCTGCAGCCAATCCGGGACCGCACCTTCTTCGTCCCCTGTGGGGTCGAAAGTCGACGCCTTGGAACGGGTTACGGAAAACGGTCCGGTCAAGCTGACGATTCGGGTCACTCCGCCCGAGCCACGTCTTTCGGATCTGGTGGAAATGGATGTGCTGGTTGTGGCCCAGCCCGGCGTCGAAGTCAAACCCCCGGCATTTGGTCAGGCCGTGGGGGATTTTGTAGTACGGGATTATTCCGAGCGGAAAGAAAAACAAAATCCAACGCCGACAGCGGCGGACGAGCCGACGACGCATCGATTCCATTATCAACTGGAACCGATGCACGCGGGACGCCATCTGATTCGCTCGCTGGCGATTGAATTCGTTGACAATCGCGTGAATTCAGTATCCAAGGGAAAAACCGCGTTAATCGAGTCTGATCCACTCGAAATTCAAATCACCTCCGAGCTGGGAGATCAGCTTCCCGATCTGGCCAATCTCGAACCGATGCTTCCCCCCCGTCCCTTGAAATCGACCAGAGCCTGGTGGTGGCTGGTGGCATTGATTCTCGGCGGAATTGTCGCGGCCTTCGTTTATCGGTCTCGGCAACGCCAGCGCCTATCGAGGATTGAACCTCGCAAGCGTTCTCCTGAAGAAATCGCACACGCGGCCCTTGCCGCGTTACTTGCAGAAGGGCTTCCCGCCAAAGGTCTGGTCAAAGAGTTTTATTTAAGGCTGACTGGAATCGTTCGGCAGTACATCGAAGGAACGACGGGCCTCAGGGCCCCGGAACAGACGACCGAAGAATTTTTGCGAGCGATGCGGTCGCAAGAGGTTTTCCCGCCACAACGCTCCACGCGATTAACCGAATTTCTCGAAGCGGCAGACATGGTCAAGTACGCAGGTCAACAGCCGGACGAAAGTCAGATTGCGCTGTCGATTGTCCGAGCGCATGAGTTCATCGATCTCCCGTCGGTCCCCGCGGAATCCCAGCCGCTCAAATCCCAGCCGTCCGAATCCCAGCCGTCCAAATCCGACGTCGTTTCCGCAGGGGGCGCCTAAAAGATGGATGCATTCCGTTTTTACTCGTGGCTCTGGTTGCTGCTCATCCCGGCAATCCTGTTGTTGGGCTGGTTGCGAACCCGTCGCCGCATTCGGCCAGCGGTGATTTTTTCCAGTATTGCCGATCTCAAAGGATTGCCAGTCACGTTGCTGCAGCGAATTCGTCGACTGATGCCACTGGTTTATGGTCTCGGACTCTGCCTGATGATTCTGGCACTCGCCCGCCCCCAATCGGGTAAATCCGAGTCTCGGGTCACCGGCGAGGGGATTGCGATTGAACTGGTGCTCGACATTTCGGGCTCGATGGAAGCGATCGATTTTCAGTTAGAGAAAAAAGATGTCAGCCGACTGGAAGCGGTGAAGCATGTCATCGGTGAATTTGTGCTTGGTTCTCGCAGCAGCGGACTTCCCGGTCGGCGCGATGATCAGGTGGGAGTCGTGGCTTTTGGCGGGTTTGCCGATAGCAAGTGCCCGTTGACACTCGATCACGGTGCCCTGGTGGATATCGTTCGGGCTCTCGAAGTTCCCAAAGCAGTGAGAGATCGCAAGGGGCGTGTGATCAATTCCCAGTCACTTCAAGAAGATATGGCGACTGCCATCGGTGATGGCTTGGCGTTGGGGGTCGATCGATTGCGGGGAACCAAGGCCAAAAGTAAGGTCGTCGTCCTGTTGACCGACGGCGATAATAACGCCGGGGCGATTGAACCACGGGAAGCGGCTCAGATCGCTCGCGCATCGGGAATTAAAGTTTATACGATTGGGATTGGGCGGAACGGTGTCGTCCCGGTTCCCCAGGAAGATGAATTTGGCCAGCGCGTGCTGGTCCCGGCTCAGTTTCGCATTGACGAAGATCTGTTGCGTGAGATGGCCAGCACCGCCGGTGGGGAATATTTTCACGCATCGGACTCGGCAGGGCTTGGCAAAGTCTATGCACAGATCGACCGACTGGAAAAATCCGAGTTTAATGAGACAAAATACT
>CAMBQP010000037.1 GCA_945869955.1 Schlesneria paludicola DSM 18645 | reverse complement strand
TGCTCGTAGAGAGCTTCCATGGAAACCTCGCCCCCCTCTCCTTTCGTTTCCTTCCGAGGTCGACCAACCGAATCAAACAACCTTGCCCCCCCCTCCAAAAGCGGGCGCATTCCAACAGTAATCTGCGGCGAATTCACCGTGAATCGACTCGGAAATTGCGCCAACGTCTCCTGGTCGCGCAACGCTGCGATCGCAACCTTCGCTTTGAAACTGCCGCTCCGAATTTTACGCTTACCTCCATCTTCACCTCCAAAATTGAACCATGGAAAGTCTACCTATTTCCTGGTCCCGTTTTTGGGGTCCATCGTAACGACAGAGCTTTTGCGTTCATGCGCAATCCGACCTCGTCGACTGGAGGACTCCGTGTTTGGAGAAAAACGGGTGTTTGGCAGAAAACGTGTGAATGGAGAAAAACATGTGAACATGTGAAGGGGTGACAAACGTGTGAATGGGAAAAAATGGTTTCACGAGTGACCACAGACGCACGTCGGTACGGCAGGCTCGATCTGCTGTGACAGATTCATCTTTTGAATTCGCTCCGCACGGGCCGGACCGCACTGCAGGCAATCATAGAACGACTCTACATCCCATAAATCCATGAACAGACGCGTTGTCGGGTGGTGCTTTCGCACAAATTCCAGTCCTTGTTCCAGGACCCATTCCATACTCTGAATCGTTGGCCGAGAAAACTCGCCCTGCGTTTGAAGTTGCTCCATCATCCCATTCCCCGGGCGTGTCGGGATCAGGCTGATGCAGCCGACACCCCGCTCCGCAGCATGTTTCAACGAACGGAGCGCCCACTCCCTTCCTGACGCTTCGTCCAGTCCCGGCGGCTTCAACAGCAGAAATGTTCTGACATCGATTTGATGTTTCAATAAAAATCGGACGGACTGATCGAAATCCTCAACCGTCATCCGTTTGTTAAGTCCCGCCAGAATCTCGGGGTGGATGGTCTCTAATCCGATGGCCACTTCGAGTCGCGTCCCGAGTTGATCGCGAAATCGGACCGACCGCTCATCCGTTAAGCGGGGGTGATTTTCGACAATCACCGTTTCAAAGCCGCGAACTCGGGCGATGATTTGACCGTGATCTTCCGGCGGAATCGCCTGTGCATCGAAAAAATTTCCCGCGTTATACAATTTAATGTGTCTGGCGGGGGGGGTTCGTTCGATCGCATAATCGATCTGAGCGGGGATGGCCCCCAATGGGACACGCTGGTCGAGTGTATTTCGCCATAAATCACACATGGTGCAGCGAAACGGGCATTCTTGATTGGTCAGGAACAGGGTTAAAACCTCGTCGAGGGTTCCTCGCCGCGAACGCTCGGATTCGACGAGAAAGGCATAGGGGATCCAGGGGTCGAGTCGATTTTTAGCCGGTCTGGCAGCGAGAATTTCTTGATCGATCATCTGTGGCCAGGCCATTTCATCCCTTTTCTCGAGAAACATCGGCTTCCCTCATTTCGCAGGTTGGATTAACTTAAGCGTTATCCTTATTCCAGGGAAGGAGTCAGCGATGTCAACAGCGACGATGAAAGCGAAGCGGAACATGGGCGAGAAGTCGGTAAGCGAAATTATTGCTTCCGCCCGCACGATCCGAAGTCTCACCAAAGCCCGTGTCGGCTCGCGCGGTGTGCTTGGTATGTCACTGCTTGCCGGGTTGCTGCTGTGGCTCAGCTTCACCCCGGTCAATGCCAGCCCACTCGCCTGGCTCGCACCACTGCCGCTGCTGCTGCTCGTACGGATTGAGGATCGGACACGCTGGATGTCGGTCTCGATTTATTTTGGTAGCCTGTTCAGCCAATTGGCCATGCTCCAGTGGATGCGGCTCGGTGATCCCACCATGTACATCGCCTGGTGGGCACTTTCCGCTTATTTGGCCACCTACATGGTCGCTTTCGTCGCCATTTCACGCGTCGCGGTTCATCGCTTGTCGCTGCCACTGGTCTTAGTCGGCCCGGTGGTCTGGACTTCGCTGGAATACCTGCGAGCCCATCTGTTGACCGGTTTCGCCTGGTATTTTCTGGGGCACTCCCAATATCGCTGGCTCGAACTGATTCAGATCAGTGATCTGGTGGGAGCCTATGGAGTCAGTTTTGTGATTGTCATGAGTGCTGCCGCTCTGACATTAATGGTGCCGCACACCTGGCTGATTCGGCTGCGGCTGGTACTTCCTTCGACGGGACCAGTCACCGCTTCCGGCCTGACATTGTCCCAATTGATTCAGGTGACAAGTGCCTTCGCCGTATTTGTCGCGACACTCGGCTATGGCTACGCCCGTCGGGCGCAGGCCGACTTTCAACCGGGGCCGAGAATTGCACTGATTCAGGGCAATTTTCTCGCCTCGTTGCGGGAAGAGCCCGCTTCTCATGACGACATTTACCTCACCCACCTCCGATTAAATGCCCGTGCTGTTCGTGAGCAAGCCGAAGTGATCATCTGGCCGGAAGGGATGTTCCCCTGGCCGATGATGTCCCCTTCCAGCGATTTGACCGACGATCAACTGCGTGAACTGGTCCCGGCCGTCAAGCCCGAGATGTGGCGCGATGACACGGTTCGCTCGGTGCTCGTCGAAGAGAGTCAACGGTCGGGTGCTGCATTGATTTTTGGCATCAATTCGGTCGAGGCGACCCCCGGCAATGTGGCACAGCACAATTCCGCTGTCTTTGTCCGGCCCGATGTGGGTGTTGCGGGTCGCTATGACAAAATGCACTTGGTGCCGTTTGGTGAATACATTCCGCTGACGAACATTTTTCCTGTGTTGAAGAGATTTTCCCCTTACGGTGAAGCGAGTGGCATGGTTGCCGGGACAAATCCGTCGGTCTTCGAATACCGAGGCTGGCGAATGGCTCCGATCATCTGTTTTGAAGATACCGTGCCCCATTTGGTGCGTGACATCGTGTCCGCAGGTTCCCAATCCGAACAGGGACCACCGATTGATCTGCTGGTTAACCTGACCAATGACGGCTGGTTTCGCGGATCGAGTGAACTGGATCAGCATCTGATCACCGCCTCGTTTCGCGCCGTCGAATGCCGCACGCCGCTGGTACGAGCGGTCAATACCGGCATTTCGGCGGTAATTGATGGCGACGGAGCCATCCGGGAACCCGAAATTTTTATCGACGGCGATGCTCGTAAAAATGCAGAAAAACCCCCGCGGACCACGTCGCGTGATCCCAAGACGGGTGCCTGGTACAAAAATTTGAACGCGGCGTTGATTCACACCGTGCCGCTGGATGGACGGCGAAGCCTGTACGTGCGGTACGGCGACTGGTTCGCCATGGCCTGTACGACGGCAACGCTGTGCGTGGCCATGTCGGTCTTGATTCCCAAACGGACGGCAGCTGCATGAGCGGTGAAATCAAAAGGGAGGCTCGGTGAACTCACCCCGCCTCCCCTTTCACCATCAGGTCACCATCAGGTCACCATCAGGTCACTCTCAGAAACAACCTCATCCAGACTGAGCCACGACAAAGAACGTCTGTCTGGCGTCATGACATGATACGGAGACGCATCTCGCCGTCGCCTCGCGTCCCCTACGACGCCACGTTGACGAAGACCTTGAGTGCTTCTTTGTCTTCCACGAGCAGTCGCATCATCTCTTTGTAATTGTCGAGTCCCGCAATCGGGTTGGTCAAGATCCGCTCGGTCACGCCGGGGTAGGTCAGCTCACCCAGGGCGAGTGCGGCAATTCCCAGCTCGAAGTGACGGCGATTTCCGTTCACGCTCGAGACCAGCAGTTTGTTTCCCAGCACCCATTCCAGATTGATTTTTGCGGCATCGAGCGAGACTTCATGCTTGCCACCCGTGATGCTGGTCCAGACTAAAGCGCCGTTGTGAGCCAGCACTTCCATCGCACGAAACGCAACTTCGGCATTGCCGGTCGCTTCAAAAATGAGATCCGGTTTGCCGACGTTTTTCGCCAGTTCGTGCATCGAAGTCTGTTTGGTACTGATATAGGTGGCACCGTAAGCTTCTGCAATTTCCTGCTTGCGATGGGGACCGGGGCGGGTGGCCAGGGTAAAGACTTCCATCCCACGCAGCCTGAGCATCATGGTGGCCAGCAAGCCAATCTGTCCTGCTCCTAACACAAAAGCCCGTTTCGGATTCCAGACCTGCAGCCGCTGTTGAGCCAAGTAGGCTTGATCGATGGCTTTAGCGCAGACGCTGGCGGGTTCGGATAAGACCCCCAAATGCTTCAATTTTACCGGAACCTTCACCATATATTCGGCATCATCAACGAACGATTCGCTCAAATACCCGTGACAAAGGTTAATCCCACGCTCGTAGTAGGTTTCTTCGCTCGTGATGTCATTGCGTCCAATCACATCGAACAGTGATCCACCCGGCCGGCGCACGGTACACGAAACATAATCGCCCACCTTCAGCTCTGTCACCTTGGTGCCGACTTCCAGCACTTCGCCAAAGCTTTCATGACCGATTACGAGATGTTCACCCCCTGGTGGGGCGTTGCCGTAGAGGGCGTCGTTGATCTCGCGATCGGTGGCGTCGACACCGATCTGCAGGGTTCGGACCAGCACCGCCCGTCCGTCAGGAATTCGGCAGACGTGGGGGTGAGGTTGATCGAGCAGTTTCGGTACGGGAATATCACGCAGGTGAACACTATTTGGTTTGCCGGGAAGGACCGCAACAGCTTTCATGGAATTTTCGACTCGTCAGTGGGACCAGATTGAGGGACTTGCAAAAACAGAGCTGCCGGTTGAAAAACGGGGACAGGCACCTCCCACTGTGTATCGTTCAAGTGGATTTCTGATTTGGGTCGGAGCCAGTCCCCGTTTTTCACGGCAATGGAGTGTAGCGACCCCGACGAAACCATTCCAGCGGATTCAAACACCCCGCTGAGGACGGTAAACGCGGATTTCCAGTCACCGAATTCGCATCGGCAGCCATCGCAGAAGCAGCCGCCTGAAAAAAACTTGACGTTTTTCGACGGCGCGCCAATAATCGACGATATGGGTACATCAACACGAAAACAGCGAGAAGTGCGAGAGCGGGAGCAGTTGTTGCTGCAGGCGGCCCGCAAGTTGCTCATTGAACAGGGCTATGCCGGGTTAAGCATGGACCAGTTGGCCGAGCTGACCGAATACTCGAAAGGGACCATCTACCAGCATTTTTCCACGAAGGAAGATCTGGTTACTGCGCTCGCGATTGAAAGTATGGAGCGGCGGGTCGAGCTGTTTCTGCGTGCCGAAAAATTTGTCGGACGCTCACGCGAGCGACTGATGGCGATTGGGATTGCCGATGAAATTTTTGGCCGAATCGAAACGCACCACTATCGCTCGGAATTCATTATCAAGCTGGCGAATTTGCGAGACCGTGCCTCGGCCGAGCGTCGCGAGCGACTTGATGAACTTGAATCGAGCTGTTTTGGGACTGTGGTCCGGATTGTTCAGGGGGGTGTTGATTGCGGAGAACTTCCCCCCGATTGCCAGCCGGCGGAACTGGTTTATGCCGTCCTGACCATGGCGATGGGGACTCACCTGACCGCGCTCCACTACGGACCGATGCTCAAAAGTTTTGCGATTGAAGATCCGATCAGACAACTCATGAACAGCATCCACATCCTGTTGGATGGCTACCACTGGCAGCCGTTGAGTCACCAGTGGGACTATCGCGTTTCCTACCAGCGAATTTTCTCGGAGATCTTTCCGGAAGAACTGAAATCCCTGCAAAAGCTGTAACTTTCCCAAGAAAATGACGATTCGTCAAAAAAGATTTGCCTGACGGTAATAATGACTGATGACGTGAATCCCCACCGTGGAAAACGAGACGAGACTTCAGCCTGTCAACCATCGGAACCACCTGCTGACACGCGAATCACCAACAGAACTCAAAAGAACACGAGACTCAGGATCATTCCTGGTATGTCCCCTGACTTGAATCCGCCTGATTTTAAAGATCACCTTGCATGAACTGGCTCGCTTTACGCATGCTGACTGGGGACCGGAGTAAATACCTGAGTCTCATTCTCAGCATCACCTTTGCAACGCTGCTGATGACACAACAGGTCTCGATCTTTATGGGGATTGTGACGCGGTCTGCCAGCCAGATTCTCGATGTGCGCGACGCCGACCTCTGGATCATGGATAATAAAGTCCGGTACGCGGACGAAGCCCCCTATTTGCGTTCCAATGATCTGCAACGGGTTCGGGGCGTTCCCGGGGTCGAATGGGCGGTTCGGTTTCATAAAAGCAATATGACTGCACGACTGGAGGACGGGAATTTTCGCAATGCCATCATGCTGGGGATCGATGATGCCACGCTGATTGGCGCACCACACAGCATGGTCGAAGGGGAACTCGCGGACCTGAATCTCCCCCATGCGGTGTTTGTCGACAAATCGGGTTACGAATATCTCTGGCCGAATGAACCCTTTCAGCTGGATCGAGAATTCCACGTGAATGATCGGCGAGTTGTGTTGAAGGGGATCTGCAAAGCCTCGGCCCCCTTTACCACGTTGCCCGTGCTCTACTGCCGATTCACGGAAATTGAACAGCTTCTCCCTGCCAATCGTAATGTGATGAATTTTATTCTGGCCAAGCCGACAGCGGGGTCCGATCCCCAAGAGGTCTGTCAGGCGATCGAGCAGAACTGTGGGTTGATGGCGCTCACACAAGACGGCTTTTTCTGGAAAACGATTGAATATTTCATGGTGTCGACGGGCATCCCGATCAACTTTGGCATCACGATTTCCCTCGGGTTCATTGTCGGTGCGGCGGTTGCGGGACAGACATTTTATCTCTTTACACTGGAAAATCTGAAGCAGTTTGGTGCCCTCAAAGCGATGGGGGTGACCAACCAGCGACTGATCGGAATGATTCTGCTGCAAGCGAGTGTCGTGAGCGGAATTGGATACGGCCTGGGAATGGGGATTACGTCGCTCTTTTTCACATTCACCAATCGTCTCGCCCCGATGGCGGGGATTCACATGACATCGATCGCCGCGACCGGGGTTGGCCTGGCAGTCCTGATCATTATTCTGCTCACGAGTCTGTTCAGTTTGCGAAAAGTGCTGTTTCTTGAACCTGCCGTGGTCTTTCGAGGTTAAATCCGATGCCTGCCGTTCTTACCTCGACATCCCCTGCGGCGGTTGCCGCCCCCCCGCTGGCGGTCGCCTGTCGTCAGATTGTCAAAGTCTTTGGCGAGGGGGACACCAAAACCGTTGCGCTGAATGGGGTCGATCTCGATGTCTATCCCGGTCAGATGACGCTGCTCGTTGGCCAGTCAGGTTGTGGCAAGACGACGCTGATTTCGATCATTGCCGGATTATTGAATGCCACCAGCGGTGCGCTCTCGGTGCTGGGTCAAGACCTCATCCGGATGAAGGGAACCCCCCTCGTCAAATTTCGCCAAAAAAATATTGGCTTTGTTTTTCAGCAGTACAATTTGCTGCCGACATTAACTGCCGTCGAGAACGCGGCCATTCCGTTGATTATCGCCGGGGTCCCCCGCCGTAAGGCGCTCGCCACGTCCCAAGAAATTCTCGCGTCGGTCGGTCTGGAAAATCGCCTGCATCTGCTCCCCAGTCAGCTCTCGGGTGGCCAGCAGCAACGAGTGGCGATCGCTCGAGCCCTGGTCCACGAGCCGAATTTGCTGGTTTGCGATGAGCCGACAGCCGCCCTGGATGCACAGTCGGGTCAAACCGTGATGCAGCTCTTGCGACGAGTTGCCTTACAACCGCAGCGGGCGGTGATTGTGGTGACTCATGACAATCGCGTGTTCGGTTATGGCGATCGGATCATTCACATGGATGATGGAATTGTGACCCAGGTGGAAACTCCCGATCATACCGCGACCGCACCACAACCTTTGAGTCACGAGACCCTGCAACACAGGGGTCACGAGACCCTGGAACAGAGTTCAATCGTGCCCGAAAGAACCCCTTAATCCCGATTTCCTGTCCTCGATTTCGCGGCGGTATGCGATCCGCCTTAGCCGCTCAATCCTTTTTCCTGCTGGCGATGATTTGAGATGAAAAATTTGCGTAACGCGTTCCTTCCCTTGCTCTCAATCGGCATGTTTGCATTCTCGATTTATCACCTGCTGTTTGCTGCCGAGAAACTGCCGAAAACCAGTCCGCCGGTCGCCCCTCCCCGGCGTGCTTTCGTCACCGCGATTTCGGGAGCCGGTTTGATTGAGGCTCGGGCAGAAAACGTGGCGTTGGGGACTCCCGTTGCCGGAATCGTGCTCGAAGTTTGCGTCACGAACGAACAATTAGGCTCGCGGGTCACCGCAGGTACACCGCTATTCCGAGTCGATGACCGGCATCTCCGGTCGCAACTGCAGATTCTCGAGGCGAACCTGATACTGGCCGAATCTCAGTTCGAGCGGATCGAGCAGATGCCCCGTCCCGAAGAACTTCCGGCGAGCGAAGCGAAAGTGAAGGCCGCCGAAGCCAACCGCATCCGCTTGAAAGACCTGCTGGACCGGGGCGAGCAACTGTTGGGAAAGAAGGTCATGTCGGAAGAGGAATTTTTATCGCGGCGTTTCACTTACATTGAGGCAGACCAGCAATGGGAGCAGGCTGTGGCCGAGGATGCCTTGCTGAAAGCGGGGTCCTGGCGCCCCGACAAAACCGTTTCACGAGCCACGGTCGAAGTCGCCAAAGCCAACGCGACCAACATGCGTAACGAAATTCAGCGTTGTCTGGTTCGGGCACCGGTCGATGGACAGATCTTGAAGATTGACGTTCGTCCCGGTGAATATGTCGATACGACCGCATCACGAGCGTTGGTGTTGCTCGGCGATCTGGACCGATTGCGGATTCGCGTCGATATCGACGAACGGGATATTCCCCGATTTCAGCCCACGGGCCGGGCAACCGCCACCGTTCGCGGGTCATCGGGTGGGTCCCCGCTGCAGTTGCAATTCGTCCGGATTGAGCCTTACGTGATTCCCAAGAAAGCCTTTACCGGCGATAACACCGAACGGATTGATACCCGAGTGCTGCAGGTCCTCTACGAAATCGCAGCGGAACAGACCAACATTTATGTCGGTCAACAGGTGGATGTGTCGATCGAATGTGAGCCGGCCAAGTCGGACGAGCCAATTGAAGCGCGGCCTGTGGTCGAGTAAAACAGCCTTTGTCGAATATCCTGCCGTTGGTGAAACCGTTTTCCTTTTCGGTCGCGAATACCACTTCGCGAATCCGCGAAGAGAACGGATCGCCGTTGACCTCAACCCCGGAAACGGCTTTATGCCTCACAAGTACACCATTGGAATTGATCTCGGAACCACCAACTGTGCCGTCGCGTACACAGCGCTGGATGGCGAACAGCCCCAAGTCAAACTCCTTCCGATCCCACAACTGGTTGCCCCTGCGACCGTCGAGTCGTGCAATCTGCTCCCCTCGTTCCTCTATCTTGCCAGTAAGCAGGAAGGGGCGACCGGTGCCTATGACCTGCCGTGGTCGACGGGTAATGACTTTGCCGTCGGAGAAATGGCTCGTCGTCAGTCTGCAGAACTTCCCGACCGCACCGTCGGTGCGGCCAAATCCTGGCTTTGCCACAGTCGGATTGATCGTCATCAGGCGATTCTTCCCTGGGGTGCGGCAGACGATGTCCCCAAAGTCTCGCCCGTGACGGCGACGCGCCGGTATTTGGAGCATCTTGTCGCCGCCTGGAATCAGGCCCATCCGGAAGCCCCGCTATCAGAACAGCATGTCGTGTTGACGGTCCCCGCCTCGTTCGACGCAAGTGCCCGGGAATTGACCAGAGAAGCGGCCTCGGCGGCCGGTTTGCCAGAAGATCTGGTCCTGCTGGAAGAACCTCAGTCAGCAGTCTACGCCTGGTTGACGGCGATTGGTGATCGCTGGCGAAAAGTGTTGAAGGTGGGGGAAACGCTGTTGGTCTGTGATGTTGGCGGCGGAACGACCGACTTGACGCTGGTCGGTGTCAGTGAAGAAGCGGGCGAACTGACGCTGAAACGGGTCGCCGTCGGAAATCATCTGCTGCTGGGTGGCGACAACATGGACATTGCGCTGGCCCATCACGTTGCCGGTCTATTTGCCAAGAAGGGAGTCAATCTGGATCCCTGGCAATCGGTGTCGCTGTGGCATTCGTGCCGGCAAGCCAAGGAAACACTGCTGGCCCCCCAAGGTCCCGAGAAGCATTCGATCTCGGTACTGGGACGAGGAAGCAAGCTGATTGGTGGGACGGTAACGGTCGAAGTGAGTCGTGAAGCGGCATTGCAATTACTGGTCGACGGCTTTTTTCCGCTGTGCAAATCGACAGACAAGCCGGCAAGAAATCGGGTCTCGGGATTTCAGGAGATTGGGCTGCCCTATGAAGTCGATGCGGGGATCACTCGGCACCTGGCGGCATTTCTCCAAAGTCACGGCACCGATGAAGGGGGACCAGTCCGGCCAACGTATGTGCTGTTCAACGGGGGCGTCTACAAGGCGGACTCATTCCGAAATCAGCTGATGCAAACACTCGGCAGCTGGTTTCCGGATCAACCGCCACAGTTGCTGGAGGGGATTCACGATCTGGATCACTCGGTCGCCCGCGGTGCGGCCTATTATGGCTGGGCCAAGATCAAAGGGGGCGTCCGCATTCGGGGTGGAACGGCGCGAAGTTATTACATCGGGATTGAAACCTCAGGACTCGCCATTCCCGGGGCGGCACGTCCTTTACGAGCCCTCTGTGTCGCTCCCTTCGGTATGGAAGAGGGGACCGAACTGGAAGTCCCTTCGGACGCGATTGGTCTGATTGTCGGCCAGCCCGCTCAGTTTCGCTTCTTCAGTTCATCCACTCGTAAAGAGGATCAGGCGGGAGTCCGTCTGCAGCGATGGGCCGACGATGAAATCGTCGAGACCGACTCGCTGGAAGCCACGCTTCCCAAGGATGACAGTCTGGACGACCATTATGTCCCGGTTCAGTTTCACGCGCAGTTAACGGAACTGGGAGTCCTCGAGCTCTGGTGCGTCAGCACACGCGGGAGCGGACGCTGGAAGCTGGAATTCAGCGTGCGAGAAGACGCAGATCAATCGTAGAACGCCGAAAACGGGGACTGGCTCCGTCTGCGGTGCCTGTCCCCGTTTTCGCTCGCGGCGTTGGCGGAAGAAAAGGGGATAAGTCCAATAATTTTTGGATTTGCTGTCATCGATTGTATTTTGCGAGCGGCCTCGGGTGGGCGAGATGTGGAATAAAGTCCGAGTTGTTTGGCGGTTGCTTCTTGCGATGACTCTGAACCGGACGGTCGGCCTCGAACGACCGATGGTTGGACGATTTCCCGTTCCTATTTTTGTCAAGACTCCGTTCACACCCCGCCCCTGTCTTGAGGTCGTGGGATAGGCCAGGGGCATAAACTTCGAATGCGGCAGAGGCTGCGTCATCGGTGAAAATCCGATCGCGGGCATTTCCACGATTGAGTACGTGTAAGCTCATTCACCCCGGCGCTTGGCGCGATGTTCGTGGCATGCCAACGAGAAGATGCCATGAAAATGCACTCTGTCAACAAGAATTTGGACTTATCCCTTTTTCGTTGCGTCCTGAATTTACAATGATTCACACATTTCGTATCGTCGTTCAATGAATGCAGCGCAAGGCAATCCACATGGACCGCGACACAACCGCGATGAATTACAACATGATTTGGTCAATGAGGAACCCCAGTCCATGTCGAGAATCGCTCGTTCGGAATTGAATCTGCTCGTACAAACGCTGCTCACTGGAGACGTGAGATCAATACGCTCTCAATTACAGGGGGCTTCAAACATCGATGTTCGCTTGCCTCAACGTCAGAACCGCCCGGCGGGCGAAACTCCCTTGATGTTCGCAGCTGAACGAGGAGACTTGGCTATCGTCCGCCTTCTGATCTCGCTCGGCGCGGACGTTAATGAAACGAACAAGTTCCGACAGCCACCACTTCTGTACGCGGTCCGCAAGAATCACGTTTCGACAGTGAATTTGCTGCTGAGAAACGGAGCAGAACCGAACCTGATCATGGTCGATGGTGATTTCATTCTGCGGGAGGCTGCCACGAGTTCAGTCGATCTCCGGATTTTTCGTGCCCTGATCAAGTATGGTGCTGATCCCTGTATGGCGAACAAAATGAGCTCTACCGCACTGCATATCGCTGCCTTTCAGGGACGTGCGGATGCGGCACGGATCTTGATTCGGGCGGGCGCCAATGTGAATCATCGTGACCGTCATGGATTTGGTCCGTTGACTTGTGCGATTTCTCGAAATTGTAAAGACATCGCCGTTCTGCTGCTGAAACACGGAGCCGATCCACGACAACAGGCTGAAGCTCTCGGCGTAGCCGCTTGGGAGGGGAATCTCGGCTTCGTAAAAATGCTGATCCAGAATGGGTGGGACGTCCATTCCAAGGCCTTTCAAAAACGTACACCGCTTGAGCACGCTCGAAATCGCAAACACAGTTCTGTGATTCGTGCCTTGATTGACGCGGGTGCAGGCTAAACGTCACGAATACCAAATCACAAACCGTTGTACACGGAGCATCGGGCCGAGTGGTTTTGGAAATGAGAATTGCTCGCTGCGGCCCGATACACGGTGCCGTGAGCAGAAAGCAAACGGGCCAGGACGCAGCAACGCGAGGAATACAAAAAGCAGATTCCAATTTTGCCTTTTGACTTCTTTGCGTCTCTCTGTCCTGGCGACTTGGCGTTCAATTGCACTTCCCGACGTTTCTGCCGCGGGCCGGAACGCGATTGATCATTGACGATCATGGTGCTGGTCAGGAAATCGGTGCAGCGGTTTGTGCCGGGCATGACGACTGATGTGAGGATCGACTATCATTGGGCGAGTCTGCTGTGATTTCTAACGCTGGGTTCCGTTTTGTGAAGGATGTGTTTCGATGTCAGATCGCGATTTCTGGAACTTTTATTCGGCTGGGCGAATTGTGTTTGGTTCCGGGGTCATTCGGCGACTGGATCAGTTTTTGAAACCTTGGAAATCGGAAAAGGTGTTGATCATCACCGATCCGATCCTGGTGAAGGCCGGGATTGTTGCTCAGGTGGAAGCTCCGCTGAGGAATGCGGGTCTTATCGTAGAAGTTTTTGACGGGGGTGAACCCGAACCGTCATTTGCTGTGGCGGATCAGGGGATTGAATTTTCGGCAAATTTTCGCCCGGATGTGATCGTTGGGGTGGGTGGGGGGAGCAACCTGGACCTGGCCAAGATTGTTGCGACCGTGGAATCCCATGGGGGACATTACCGTGACTATTTCGGCTACGGCAAAGTTCCAGGGCCGATCATGCCTTTGGTTTGTGTGCCGACGACGGCCGGAACCGGCAGTGAAGTGTCGCATGCGGCGGTGCTGACCGATACTCAGGGCCAGACCAAAATCAGTTCGCTGAGCCATTTTCTCCGGCCTGCGCTCGCAGTGATCGACCCAAAACTGACGTTGACCTGCCCACCACGCGCCTCGGCCGACAGCGGGATTGATGCGCTGACGCATGCGATCGAAGCGTATACGGCGGTGGCTTACAACGAACTCGATGTTCCTGCTGAAGAACCCTTTCCGTACGATGGCAAACAACCGCTGGGGGATTGTCTGGCAGAGCGGGCGATCGAGTTGATCGGACAGCATTTGGCGACTGTCGTGCGTGAGCCGGATAATTTGGTCGCACGAGAAGGAATGGCTCTGGCGGCGACATTGGCGGGACTCGCCTTTTCCAACAATGCGGTGGCGGTGGTACATGCTCTGGAATACCCGATTGGCGGGGCGCTGCATTGTTCACATGGTGCGGGCAACGGTCTGCTACTGCCGTATGTGATGCGATTTAATCTTCCGAATCGTAAGGCAGAATTTGCCCGGATTGCGCAACTCCTCGGTGAAAAGACCGAGGGGCTTTCGGAAACGGCCGCTGCCGAAAAGGGGATTACGGCGGTCGAGCGGTTGCGTGCCGCGATCGGAATCCCGCAGCGAATCCGCGAGTTAGGAGGGACGCTGGACCAGTTGCCGACGTTTGCGAAAAAATCGTTCGAGATCAAGCGACTGATGTTATTAAATGGTCGCCAGCCGACCGAAGCCGATTTGCTGGAAATCCTGCAGGCGGCCTATTAAAGCGATGTTGGTTGCTGACGGAATCGCCGCTCTGCGATCTCTGAAATCTGCGATCTCTGAAATCTGCGATCACGGGGGTCTGCGGTCCCTGGAATGAGTGTCTGGTTTGTGGGTGATCACGCTTTATTGTTCGAGTGGTCTCGGGCCTGATGGAACACGCCGGATTGGTCTCTTATGCCTGAAATTCCCAACCCGAAACTGAGGCGGCCGGTATTGAGTATGACTCAAGAATCGGTCGTCACCCCGGCCCGGAAAACGGCTTCGTATGCCGAGCTGCACTGCGCCACGAATTACTCGTTTTTACGGGGGGCTTCGCATCCGGACGAACTGGTCAAACGGGCGGCGGAATTGAACTATGATGCACTCGCCATCACCGACCGGAATAGCCTGGCCGGGGTGGTGCGTGCTCATGCGGCGGCGAAGCCTCTCGGGCTGAAATTGCTGATTGGGGCGGAAATTCGGTTAGAAGATTCGTCTGCCGCTGTGTTGCTCGCGATCAATCGCGCGGGGTATGGGGGGTTATCGCGGTTGTTGACCTTGGGGAAACGGCGGGCACCGAAAGGGGAGTGCCAGCTCGGGTTCAACGATCTGGCCAGCCATTCGGCAGGGTTGCTGGCCTGCGTGCTGCTTGACGAAGACCAGCCGGAACGTCAGCTGGCCGATCTGGGGCGCTGGCGGGAGCTCTTCGGCGATCGCGGTTCGGTGTTGGCGCAGCTCTCTCAGGGGCCGCACGACTCCTGGACACTGGATCGTTATCGACACGTTGCGGAACGGTCAAAGCTTCCTCTTGTGGCGGGAAATGGGGTGCTTTATCACGAGGCCTCACGGCGGTATCTGCATGACGTGCTGACGGCCATCCGGCTGGGATGTACGGTTGCCGAGCTGGGTCCCCATCGGCAGGCGAACGGTGAGCGGCACTTGAAGTCGGCGGATGAAATGCGGCAGGCATTTGCGGTCTGTCCCGCAGCGGTGGAGCGGACGGTCGAATTGGCCGGGCAATGTCATTTCACACTTGATGAACTGCGGTATGAGTATCCCGAGGAGCTCTCGCCTCAGGGGGAAGCTCCCTTGGCCTGGTTGACACAGTTAACGTGGGCGGGGGCGCGTGAGCGTTACCCGCGGGGGCTTCCGGATCACGTTCGGTCGCTGATCGAGCACGAGTTGCAATTGATCGCCTTGCTGCACTATGAAGCGTATTTCCTGACGGTCTGGGACTTGGTCCGATTTGCCCGCAGTCGGGGAATTCTTTGTCAGGGGCGTGGTTCGGCGGCCAATTCGGTGGTCTGTTTTTGTCTTGGTGTCACGAGCGTTGATCCCGAGCGAATTGACGTGCTGTTCGAGCGGTTCATCTCGCAGGAACGTGGTGAAGCTCCAGACATCGACGTTGACTTCGAGCATGAACGCCGCGAAGAAGTCTTGCAATACCTCTACGAAAAGTATGGACGTGAGCGAGCAGGGATGACGGCCGAGGTGATTTCGTATCGGCCGCGATCGGCTGTGCGAGATATCGGCAAAGCGCTGGGCCTCTCGCTGGACCGGGTTGATACACTGGCGAAAACCGTCGACGAGTCTGCACACGATTCGGCTTTGATGTCACAGCGATTTCGGGATGTCGGTTTTGACTCCACGTCGAGGCTGGGGCGTCAATTATTGATCCTGGTCGAACAGTTGCTGGGGTTTCCTCGTCATCTTTCGCAGCATGTGGGGGGGATGGTCATCACCAACGGCCCGCTGTGTGAACTGGTGCCGATTGAGAATGCGGCGATGGCGAATCGAACGGTGATTGAATGGGACAAGAATGACCTCGACGCACTGGGGATCTTGAAAGTCGATTGCCTGGCACTCGGGATGTTGACCGCGATCCGCAAGTCGTTCGAGTTGATTCAGCAGCAGACCGGGCACCTGCTTACGTTGGCGACCATCCCTGCTGAAGATCCTGCGGTGTATGAGATGCTGTGCCGGGCCGAGTCGGTTGGTGTTTTTCAGGTGGAGTCCCGGGCTCAGATGAGTATGTTGCCGCGACTCAAACCGCGATGTTTTTACGATCTGGTGGTCGAGGTGGCGATTGTGCGACCGGGCCCGATCCAGGGGAATATGGTTCACCCCTTTTTACGCCGCCGTAGTGGCGAAGAGCAGATCACGTATCCGAGCGATGCGGTGCGGGGGGTGCTGGAAAAAACCATGGGGGTGCCGATTTTTCAGGAACAGGCGATGCGGCTCGCGGTGGTTGCAGCCGGCTTTACCCCCGGTGAGGCGGATCAACTTCGTCGGGCGATGGGGGCGTGGCGACGACGGGGAGTCATGGAACCGTTTCGGCAGAAGATGCTTGAGGGGATGCTTTCCCGTGGGTACGACCAAGATTTTGCCGAGCGGGTTTATGAACAGATTCAGGGATTTGGAGAGTACGGTTTTCCGGAATCGCATGCGGCGAGTTTTGCACTGCTGGTTTACGCCTCGGCGTGGCTCAAGCGGTATCACCCGGCGGAATTCACTGCGGCCCTCCTGAATAGCCAGCCACTCGGATTCTATGCTCCGGCACAACTCGTCACCGAAGCACGACGGCAGCAGGTGATCGTTCGCCCCGTGGATGTGAATCACAGTGACTGGGACTGTACGCTCGAACCGTTATCGGCTCCTGTCGCTGCAGGGGCAGATGCAAAAACGGGGGAAGGCAAATCCCCGGCACCACTGGGTCTGCCATTACGAAGTCCCCCTGTGGCGCTGCGACTGGGGATGCGGATGATTGCAGGGATGCGACGGGATTCGGCGGAAAAAATTCTGCAGGCTCGGGGATCCGGTTTATTTCAATCGCAGGCCGATGTTGCCCTGCGGACGAATCTGGCTCGCCACGAACTGACCCGACTGGCTCAGGCCGATGCGTTTTGTTCGGTGAATGATTCCCGCAGAAAATCGCTGTGGGATGCGTTACCGGTTCAAGAACGTTCGCCGCTGTTTGATCGTGTCGCCGATGACGAGGCCGATCCCCAGTTACGGGCCATGACCCCCGTGCAAGAAGTTGTCGCTGATTACCAGTCTGCCGGGTTGTCCCTTCGCGGCCATCCGCTCGTTTTTCTGCGTCCCCAACTGGATCGTCGGCGTGTGGTCCGGTCGGTCGATCTGCGGCTATTGGAAACTGAGCGGAAATATTCTGTCGCAGGATTGGTTCTGTTACGACAGCGTCCGTCGACGGCGAAGGGAATTACCTTCATGACGTTGGAAGACGAGACGGGGACGACGAATCTGCTGGTTCACGTTAATGTTTGGGAGCGTTTTCGTTCGATCGCTCGCCGGGCCTCGGCGTTGATTGCTCAGGGGATCTTGCAGCGTCAACACGAGGTGATCCATCTGGTGGTGGATCGGCTGGAGGATCTGACAGAGGTTCTGGGACAATATCACAATTCGTCTCGCGACTTTCGCTGAGGAAGTTCACGATCACAAGAAAACACGCAAGAAAGAGACTCTGGCGTTTATGCCCGCAATTCCCATTGAAACCCTCGAAGATCCTCGCGTTGAACCGTACCGCGATCTGAAGTTGCGCAACCTGCAGCGTGGCGGAGAATTCTTTATTGCCGAGGGAAAAAAGGTGGTTGAGCGGCTGTTAGACAGCGACTATGAAACGGCTTCGGTATTTGTCAGCGAGCGACATCTTGAGGAATGGCGTGAAAAAGTTCCGCCGACGGTACCGCTTTACTTTGCCGCGCAACCGGTGATGAATGAACTGGTCGGTTTTGATTTTCATGTTGGTGTGATCGGCTGTGGAGTTCGTCGTCCGAGTACCTCTCTGGAGCAGGTTTTGCCAGCCCTGGTTTTGCCAGTACAGGTTTTACCAGCGGCAGCACCACGATTCACCGTGGTGGTTTGCCCGAACTGTGATAACCCGGAAAATCTGGGGGCGATCATTCGCATCAGTGCCGCATTTGGGGTTGATGCGTTGTTATTGGGACGAGGTTGTGCCGATCCATTTTCGCGACGAGTGATTCGGGTTTCGATGGGGACAGCGTTTAAGCTGCCAATCCTGGAAGCAGCAGATCTCGCCACCGATCTGCTGCGTCTGAAACAGGACTGGCACTTCGAGTTGGCGGCCACGGTACTGGAAGAGGGTGCGGAACGACTCGAACAAGCAGCTCGATCGGCTCGTTTCGGCATCTTGCTGGGGAACGAAGATACGGGATTGGGGGAAAACTGGACGCAGCTTTGCAGCCGGACGCTGACGATTCCGATGTGTCGCGGCACCGATTCGCTGAATGTGGCGGTGACGGCAGGAATCATGCTCCATCATTTCACCCGTGAGGCGGTGTCCCCAGCTTCTGCTTCGTCGTGAACCGTGAAATGTTAACCGTGAAATGTGAAGCTTAATCAGTCACAGGGATTTCACTCGGACTGTGTAATGGGCTCGAACGCCAGTTTTTCAAGTCGTTTCAGTTCGGCCTTGATGTCGGTTCCTTCATAGAACGAGGCCCAGCCACGCACAACTTGGGTTTCACCCGCCGCGCAATCAGGGACCTGCGGATCGGAATGGAGGCACGGGCAAGGAGGGTTTCCCCAGGCACGATGACAATGGTCGAAAGCCAGGATGACCCATCGATTTCCGGATCGATCTTTGCATGCCGCGAAGGGGGCTTGAAAAATCTTGTTGTCGTTGGTCTGTTCGTCGAAGCCGACGAGTCCTTTCAGCATGGCACACATTTGTACGTGCAGGCCGGTTAAGTCGGTTTTGGAGTGGTTCGCGATCGAGAACTCCATTCGCAGTCCCTCGGTCGCTCGTTTCGCACGGGATGTCATCGTGACCTGATTTGGCAAGACTCGTTCCAGTTGGAGGGTTGCGGGGACTTTTCGATTCCATTCGAGTGGGTTGAGTGTGACCTGTTGTTTGTCCCAGATTGTGGGGACATGCGTATGGGCGAGATAGAGGAGTTCCCGTTTTCCGTCGGGCTGATGCCATACCGCTTCGGGAAGATCGATGACGACATATCCGCCATCCTTCCAGGGGGCGAACAGGCTGACTTTGGTTTCTCGTTGTGGCCGGACCGCTCCTTCGAGAAAGCCGATGCGGGGATGACGGCCTCCCGGATAGGGGAGGACGACGGGGACTCCGGCCCCCGTCGAGGGGACTCGTTTTAACAGGTCGGGTGTATTGAGTTTTGTGTTCTGGACGAGCTGATTGGCTTCGTCTGGCGAGAGGCCAAATACATCGGCAATTTCTGTGGTGGAGAAGCGATGGGCCATCATGATGGCCAGCCATTCGGTTTGGTCCAACTCGTCGACTGGCGGCCGTCGCTCGGCGGGGGGGCGAGCCGCTTCCGGCTGGGGACTTGGTTTTGGACGAGCTGTTACGGCGGGGGAATCGTTCTGGTTGGCATCCAGGCTGAAGACCGCCAATTCCAACTCGCTCAGGGGGATGGACGGAATCGGTGCTGCGTCGACGGATATCTCCAGATTCGCGAGAGCCAGACTGGAAATGAGCAGGCTGCAAAGGGGGCAAGCAAGGGTGCGAATTCTCATGGGAATGGGTGCTCCTGAGAGGTTGTGGAAGAAAACGGGTTGGAAAAAGCGATGGATTTCAACGAAGAATGCTGACCGAGACGATATCATCGATCGAAAAGGGGCCACATCGTCCTGAGCGTTGTGTGATGGCGTCTTGTACCCAAAGGATTAACTCGCCCCGCTGGCTGTCCCGTGCATCAGGGAAGCCGAGAAACGAGCGTCCATCGCGCAACTGGACTTTGACTTCCGAGGTTTCCTCGATTCCCAGACTTTCGTGAACCAGATCGGGGAATCGTGACCAAGCCCAGAGCCAGAGTGTTTTGTCGGGATCGACCTTCCCCGCGATATCGGTCCAGTCGGGTTGGGCTTTCAGTAGATCACGACGACAGGCAAGCTGGCACCAGGGCCTCAGAATGGTCTGCAACCAGTCTTTACGTGCCTCGACAAGATCCTCGAATGACTTCATTGTGATTTCCTCGACTATGTTGGCGGTGCCGATGATACTGTTTTCAAGTGTGATTTCATCAACAATTTGCCATCAACGACTGACGGGCTGGACGGAATGGGCCGGACTGATCGGAGAATCATACACGAAATCGCGTCCCGCGGGATCTGTCGGCATCATGGCCTGACGCGCGTGAAAATCCGCAGCAGGGATCTCTGCGGCACCTTTTCTGTGGCACCTTCTCTGTGGCACCTTTTCTGTGGACCGTTTGTCAAACCTGAACCGACTCAATTCAGGAGACTCATCGCGGATTGCGGTTGAGGTGCTCAGTCGGGATTGCCCTGAGGATTCGTCACCGATATGGTGCAGGAATATCAGAATTATCCAATTTCAAGGAGACGAGATTGTGGTCGAAGAACGTCCTGAGGCATCATCGGCAGATTCATCAACCCCGTGGGAAACCAATCGACGTGGGTTTCTCCAGGTGGCAGGAGTCGCCGCAGCGGCGTCGGTCAGTCCACGGGTGCTGCATGCGACGGATAAAGCAGGGTCAAGAAACCCCATCATGGGTGAACGAGATTTTCAGTATGAAGTAGTCTCGCAGAACTGGGGTGAACTTCCGAGTCACATCCAGTGGGGCGAGACGCACGGGGTCGCCGTGGATGAATCCGGGTTGATCTACATCAAGCATCGCTCACACGCCCCAGATCCGGTCGATGCGGTGGTTGTATTTGATCCTCAAGGGAAATTCGTTCGTTCTTTTGGGAAGGAATACCACACGGGGGGGCATGGGATTGACCTGCGGAAAGAGGGTAACGAAGAATTTTTGTATCTCTGCTCGACACGTGTCGGCCTGGTGACCAAGACCACCTTGAAGGGTGAGATCGTCTGGAAGAAAGAGCGGCTGCCCGAGTGCGGTAAGTACGATGATCCCAAAACGCCCTACAGTCCGACCAATGTGGCGTTCGCACCCGATGGTGGGTTTTACGTCGCCGATGGTTATGGGTCTCATTGGATCCACCAGTTTGACGCCGAGGCCAAGTGGGTCAGGACCTTTGGGGGGACGGGAAATCAACTGGGGGAATTCAGTACCCCCCACGGATTGTGGTTTGATAATCGGGTTGGTCGGGTCCCCATGCTGGTGGTGGCGGATCGTGCCAATGCGCGTCTGCAATACCTGACGCCTGAGGGAAAACCTCTTGGACTTCTCCATACTGAGGCTTCCGGAAAATCGAGCTTGTCATCGGATGTTTCGGGGTTGAAATCGCCCGTCAGCTTTCCCGCACATTTTGACATTCGCGGCGACGTGCTCTTGGTTCCCGATTTGCATGCGAGGATTACTCTGCTGGATCTCAACAATCAGGTGATTACTCATTTGGGGAATGACCCTGAATGGACGACCAAGGTGCTTGGTGAGGGAAAATTTCCCGTTCGCAGCGACCGCTCGCTATGGAGAGCCGGAAAATGGATTCATCCCCATGATGCCTGCTTTGATGCAGTCGGAAATCTTTTCGTGGTCGAATGGGTTCCGGGTGGCCGAGTCAGTTTTTTGCGTCATCTCAGCTGAACTTCGGGCGTATTGCCCAGACTACTGGTGTGATCTACAATGCCGGCATCTGATGAATGCCTGAACAGGGAGAGTTTTGATTCGTGTCTACGACTCCTCGAATTTTGGTGCTAGGCGCAGAAGTTGACGTCGCCCGTTTGATTTGGGAGTCTGTTACGTCCCTGGAGTCACTTGTCGGCCCTGCCGACGAGTCTGCTTGGCTGATAGGATCAGCGGAAGGGGAATTTTCTGCTGCGTTGGTTCTGGGCGAACCGTTAAAGCACTTGCCAATGCTGGTGGCGCTCGAGAGTGTCGTGAAACATCTTCCTGAGGGGATTGCTGTTCTCGATGCGGATTTGAAGATTCAATGGTGCAATGATCAATTTCTGGCGATGTCCGGCCGCTCCGAGTCGGGGTTGGCTGGGTTGCGTGGCGTCAGTTTTGATGGGGCATTTGCGGATCTGCAAATCATTGGCCCCGATTTTTCTCCGTTTCACAACGCCTTAGGATCCGGGGCAACATCACAAACGAAATGCCGCACCGGAGCATCAACTTACCTGGATGTGGTGGCAGCACCTGTCTTTGCGCCGAGTACAGCACAGGCGTCGATGGTGGTTGTGACGGTTCGTGATGTCTCGTTCGAGTACCAACAGCGGGAAAAACTCCGCGCCATTCACGAGGCGGGACAGGATTTGGGGGACATTGCCCCCGAAGATTTGATGACGATGTCCGTAGACGCGCGGAAAATTCTGTTGCGGGAAAAAATCATCCAGCACACCAAGGATGTTTTGAAGTTCGAGACGATTGAAGTTCGGATGTTGAACGAGCGAACCAATCGGTTGGAACCCCTGCTGAATGTCGGGATGCTGGCCGAGGCCGCCGAGCGAGAACTGTTTGCACAGATGACTGGCAACGGCGTCACCGGTTATGTTGCCGCAACCGGAAACAGTTACCTCTGCCGTGATACCGCCGACGATCCCCTGTATTTGAAAGGGGTTGCGGGTGCGAGCAGTTCGTTGACGGTTCCGATCAAGCGAAACGAGCGTGTTTTAGGGACGTTTAACGTCGAAAGTACACGTGCCAACGCGTTCGCTGAGCAGGATCTGCAGTTTCTCGAGCTGTTTTGTCGTGATCTGGCCGTTGCGCTCAACACACTCGAACTGCTCGTGTTTGAACGAGCGACGGTTGTCTCGGAAAGCTCTGCAGTGTTGTTGCGCGAGGCGGCAAAGCCGGTTGATGAAATTTTGAATGACATCGCCTGGTTGAAGGATAAATTTGTGGGATTCGACCCACAGGCCGCAGAACGGTTGCAGCGGGTTTTGTCTCAAACACTCACGATTCGACAATTAATTTTCGGAATCGGGCAGAAATTTGTGCCGCATGCTTCTGTCTCCAATTTCATGCCGACACCCACCAATTTTAAACTGCGAGGAAAACGGGTTTTAATCGCGGATAATGACCAGTCCGTAAGAGAAACGGGTCGGGAACTGCTTGGACGCTATGGTTGTGAAGTCGAAACGACTGAAAATGGTGAGAAAACGCTGATGATGATGCGCAGCTACCACTACGATGTCGTTCTTTACGATGCGGAAATGTCAGATATTCATTTAATCGAGGCCCTGGAAAAAATTCGGGAAATTTGTGCGGATGTGCCGGTGATTCTGATGAAAGGGTTTGGTTATGATGGCGCACACCGAATGGTGAAAGCGCGTCAAAAGGGCTTTAAATTAGCTCTTTACAAGCCATTTCGACCGGATTTGTTGCTGGCCGAACTCGAAAAGGCGTTAACGCCACCGGACGCGGGTGGGGTGGGTGGATGAGATTTTTCGAGCGAACCATCGGACCATAACGTCTGCTGAACCTGAAATAAACAAATGGGTGAATCAGGCTGGTCACCGTTTGTTGAACTGTTGCGAACGAGTGATATACTCTCGGGATGGAGTCGGAAGATGCATTCGATTTTGAAGCGTTTTCGGCGTGGAAATTTGTTTGGGTGACGTCGGTGACGTTGCTTCCGCACACATCGACTGCCATGAATTGGTTGCCTTGCGAGTGAGACCGTCAATGACCGCTGCTGCATCCCCTTCTGTTTCCGCCTCTGACAAAGACTTGAGTGCCGACAAAACGGCAGCTCGTGGACTAAAAGGGGTGGTGGCCGCAGACACAAACATTTGCGATGTCGATGGCGATGCCGGAAAACTCATTTATCGTGGCTACAACATTCACGATCTGGCCAAGCAGAGTTCCTTTGAGGAAACCGCTTATCTGCTGTTTAAGGGTGAGCTTCCCAACTCGTCGCAGCTCGCAGAGTTCAATCAGGTCCTCGTGCATCATCGCGAAATTGAGCCGCCGGTTCTGGCTTTCCTGAAAACGCTCCCCAAGAACACTCCCCCGATGGCCGCACTCCGATCCGCGGTGTCGATGTCGAGTGCTTATGATCCGATTGCTGAGGACGATTCGCCATCGGCCAACTTCGAAAAGTCGATCCGTTTAACCGCAGAAATGACCACGATTGTGGCTGCGATTCGGCGCATTCAAGCGGGACTGGAACCGGTTGCACCCCGGAACGATCTCAGTCATGCCGCCAACTTCATGTATATGCTGAACGGGAAGGCCCCCTCGACAGACGCCGCCAAGGCCATGGACTTGATTCTGATTCTTCATGCCGAACACGCCTTAAACGCCAGTACGTTTGCCGCACGCGTCATTGCCGCCACCCTTTCCGATATTTATTCGTCGGTGACCGGTGCCATTGGGGCACTCAAAGGTCCGCTGCATGGTGGGGCCAATACAGAAGTCCTGAAAACCCTGATGGAGATCGACGAAGTTGAAAACGTCGTCCCCTGGGTCGAGGCAGTCCGGGCCAAAAAAGGAAAGTTCATGGGCTTCGGACATGCGGTCTATAAGGTCGAAGATCCCCGCGCCATACACCTGAAGGATCTCTCGCGTCGACTGGGAATCGAAAATGGCAATACCAAGCTCTATGACATTTCGATTGCCATGGAAAATGCGGTGATCTCCAGTATCCATAAAAACTGCAATGTCGATTTCTATTCGGCCAGCCTGCAGTACTACATGGGAATTCCAGGCGATATGTTTACCTGTGTTTTTGCTGCCAGCCGGATCGTTGGATGGTGTGCGCACATCCTCGAACAGTTGAGCGACAACAAGATTATTCGCCCGTCGTCCAATTACACCGGCCCGGCAGAACGCCCCTATCTTGTGATGCAACAGCGATAATTCTTGCGGATTCAAGTGAAGTGGATCTCGAACAGACTTGACCCCTCATTCACCAAAAAGTCGAGCGTTATATCGGCATCGATCGGGAGTGGGCTCTCCATGCCGATTGGAGAGTCGTACTTTTGGGGGCTGTCCGGTACGAACTGTTTTTATTCTGGGAGCCCTTTACGGTCTGTTAAAAAAACGGGGACTGGCTCCGACCGAAGTCAAAACCTCACCGGAATGATACGCAGTGGAAGGTCCCTGTACCCGTTTTTCCCAACAACGACTATTCTCACATCTTAAAGTGGAATGTGCGTCGCACATAACGCCAAATCCACCCGAAGGTCGAGCGATTAACCGCCATAAATCGGGCTGTCCCGCGGAGATTCGTGAGCAGCAAATCGGGGGCTTCATCCAGAACGATCGTGGCTTCGTAGGCCGATTCCTGCAGCTGCTCGCGCCCATCCCGATCGGATGTGGTGGCAAGCAGCCCCCCGTTTTTCGTCGCCATATTGGGGGGAACAAAATCGGTGTGGGCCGAAGCAATGTTAGTGATTTTGCCTCGAAAAACCCGACCGGGAAGATGATCAAACATTAATCCGACATCTGTCTGCGCGGAAACGTCATTCCGGTCAGCCTGATCCAGATAAAGCAGTGCCTGCACGCTATGATTCGGGGCAATGCTCATGAGCTCCGTCCGATCTTCGAGAAAGGCACCCTGGTTTTTTTTGTCCAGTGGGGTTCCCGTCCAACTTCCGAGGCGAACTTTGGCCTGCTGAAGTTTCGGGGTGGGATGGCGAGGAGGGGCGACCACGGTCCCAGCGATCGGAGATTGGACCATCAGATGTGCCATTTTCTTGTCCAACTCGTCCTGCTGCTTATTGATCGAATCCAGGATCTTGTCCGCCATTTCCATCTCGGAATGATTGTCGATGATCTGGGCATTTTGCTTCACGGTCAGTTGAATATCTTTTTGCATGGTCAGCCTCCGCTGTGATTCTTCCAGTTGAGGATCCGAAAGCTCGGCCAATAAATCACCCTTTTCCACGATATCGCCGGGGAACTTGTGCAATTTTTTTAATTCACCCGGGACTTTGGTCACAATATGCTGAACTTGGTCTGGTTCAATCCGAAATGCCGCCCACTGAATAAATGGAACTTCGATCATTCCCAATGGGATGATCAAAGCCATCATCACCGCTGCAGACAGTGCCAAGCGCCATTTCTGGATCGGCTTTTCACGGGGGGCTGACAGCAGTTGATAGGCACCGATTGTCATTTGAATCATGATTCCTGAGATCGAAAAGAAGGCCATCGACTGACCGAGACTTTGTAACCCGTACGGCTTCAGTACCGTATACAAAAACATCAAGATACCAAACAGCACGAACCAACCATAGATTTTGGAAGCAATGGCGTAGAGGATGAACCAGTGACGGTTCGTCTGCGGCATGAACGGATCGTGACGAGGTTCAATCCCCAGGCAGAGCTGCGCCAGCCACTCCTGGGTCAACTTGTCAGCCTTTGGTCGCAAGTTGGGGATTTCCAGGAAATCACTCAACATGTAATACCCGTCAAGTCTCATCAGCGGATTGGCATTAAAGATGACGGTTGTCGCGGTAGTCACGAAAAAAACATTCAAACACAAAAAGTGGAACAATCCCGGTTCGGTCATCCACCAGAAGAAGATTGCAAACGCCGAAAGGACGATTTCGATGATCATTCCCGCCGCACCGATGAGGATTCGGGACCATTTATTTCTGAGCATCCACGAATCAGAAACATCGCAGTAAAGGCAAGGACTTCCGACCAGCAGCATGACCCCCATTTCATGACATTCACTGCCAAACATTTTGCAGGAAAGTCCGTGACCAAATTCATGAATAATTTTCGAGCAGGCGAGTGTCATCCAGAGGAAAATCAGGTTCGGCCAGCCGAAGAACTGATTAAAGGCGGGAAGTCCCGCTTGAAATGCGTGAAACTGAATCGCCAGCAACAGCCAAGAGCTCGCCACAAATGCGATGGCGGCGCAGGCCGTGATCGGATGAAACATCCACCGCGTCCAGGGGACCATCCCTTTGAGGAACGAGTCGGGATCCCAGCCTGGCAAACGGAGCGACAAAATATTCGTCAGGCCACTGAGAAACTTCTGTCGCTGTTTTTTTCGTTTTTGATCTATGCGCGCGGTCGCCTGTCCGGGGCGAAGGCTGTAGGCGAGACCTTTTTGGTGCAGGTCTGAAATCAGCAACTGCGTATCAGACAGGGTTGGGCTGATGGCCGGAAACTCACGAACCAGTTGATCGCGAATGGATTCGAGATGTTTCTGGCCATTCAGGAGCGTCAGCACGCGATACTGGTCTGAGCGAAGCCGGTGGTAAGTTAACCCCACCGGGTCCTTAATCACGTAATGGGTCACCCCTTGAAAATCAATTTTTTTGATGACGAGGTCTCGACGCCCCAACAATGGCACTGGGCGTTGAGAAGATCGTAGTTCCTGACTGGGGGTCGCCATCGACATGAATTAGTCATCCACAAACGACTGGTCCGAGTTCGAATCGGTTACTTCGCGACAGATTCCGGAGTAATCTCAATTTCCATGGCCGCTTCAAAGCCTTCACGAAGCAAATATTCCCCATGAATGGTACTGACTTTGTTTTGAATCTCGGCAGAAACGCGAGTGGTCAAATCAAAGGGATCTGACACCTTGGCAACAAAGGTCAAATTCCCTTCGAGAGACTCTGCCTGGACTCGCTTTCCCGCAGCATCCACTGGCCAAACTCGGACACGAGCACCTTTCTTCACCAATCTCAGGTCCTTCGCGGCGACATACCCTTCGACCTTGACGCGTCGCTCATTCAAGATTGCAATCACTGGTTCCCCTTGACGGACGGCTTCTCCCACTTTTTTGAATACTTTTTGAACTTCACCTTCAAACCCAGCGCGGATGGAGTAGGTTTCTAATTCGGCGGCAGTCACTTTAACGTTCAGTTGATTTAATCCCAGCTCATGTATGGCATGATTCATTTCATATTCCGCCTTTTTTTCCGCCAACTTGGCTTTGTCGATGTCGGCGAGGGGAACTGAACCCATACCTCCATTTTTTTCCGAGTTTTGATTGATTTTTTCCATTCGATTCAACTCTTTTTCAGCGGAATTTTTGGCGACGGTCGTATAGTCAACGGCATATTCAATTGCCGCTTTTTTCTCGGCCGACGCCAGGTTTGCCTGTGCCACATCATCGATCAAGACGGCCAATACGGCTCCCTTGGTGACCTGGCTTCCTTCTTGACATTCGAGTGTTTTGATAATCCCTGCCCGGTCAAATCCCACGATCACATGTTCAATAAATGTTGTGTGGCATTTTTCCACATGAATTGGATGTCCCGAGGGCCGATCCAGGTGTCCATCCACAGCAAACGCCGTTGCGAAAACCGTGAAACAAGCGAAAGTCAGAACGTTCGCAGCTTTCATATTGAAATTCCGTCATGTGAGGAGATCTGAATGCACCTGACACTTCTACGCACAATCGGTGATCATCGCAAGTATGGGCCTGAATCTTACTCAGTTTTTATCATGAGAATCCCCATGAATCCCTGATAATCCGCTCGACCCATGAATCCGCTATTGATACGTCCATCGTCCAGAAAACACTCACGGAAACGTGATCAAAATTGCCAATTTTTCAGAAATGGTTGTTGCGAGAAAACGTTTCTGGCACGAAACAGGTATCTTATAGAAGATCCCCAAAGCCAAATGAGTCTGACAAACGACAGGATTCGATTGTTCGGATTGAAAGACCTGGAAATTTCACGGAGCCACGGTTTTGGCAATGGGGAAACGAGTTCCCGTTCGATATACTGTCGTGTTTGTGCGCAAGTTGATGACCTTGACACTGACAGCCGCAATACGATTGCGGGGGGTTGGAACACCGTCCCCCAAAAACTTTTTTGAGGAGTTGATTCGTGGCTGATCGTGATTTTTCCCGATTCCAGAAGAAAGTGATCCAGCGTTATTACGATAACCGTCCTGCACTTGACGAACAACGACTGGCCGAGTTGGCCACCGAACTGTATCTCGCGGCCGATAAGAAAAAACCCAAACTTTGGGAATCCGCCAAAGAATTGATGGAGCGGCTGGGAACACCTCCGTCGCGGGTCGAGCATGTGCTCAAAACGGCTGACCCCGCGCAAGTGGCCGAGGTGGTCAAAGATATTCAGTCAGGCAAAATTCGCCCGAAACCAGAAAAGAAACCCGAATCGCCCGCCGAGTAGTCGACGAGGTCGACCACGCCTGCATCCCGCAACGACTTGGAATCAAAAGTCGACCTGAATCCGGCTGACATACAATTCGGCGGTGCTGTTCCCTTTTTGCGTGTTATCCAGCATCGCATGTATCCAGTTGACCTGAAATTTCGTGTGTTGATTGAGGTACCAGTTCACCCCCACCGTCACGTCGTTGAGTACTCCATTTCCCGAGTTACTCGTCCCCGTGAAGGTGTTGGTGACACTATTGTAGTAGTGACCATTCAGTTTTGAGGGGTTCGTCAAATCGACCGCCGACCAGCGTGTCACCAGACTCCAGGCTCCCCAACCCCGGATTCCATCACTTTTCAGCGGAATAAAGTCCGCAAACGGAATCGGATTCTTAAACGAACCAAGCTTCTTGTCATAGCCACGGTGCTCGCCCGTCAGGCGATACATCCCTTCCACATAGGCCCCCTGGTAAAAGATGGGGCCCACGACACTTTCCACCACCGTCGCCATGTATTCGGACTGTAAGCTGAACGCTCCCGATTGATAGACGGTTTCAAGTCCCACGAGATTGAAGTTGTCCGCCTGATAACGGCCCGTATCGACAAACAGGGGAGTTCCGTTGACGCCGGTTCCAAAATTGGAGCTGAGTTCTGGATAGCCCAAGGAAAATTCGGGGGTGGTACGGGCCTGGTAAAAGGGCTTGGGACTTCCCGCATTTCCCGGGGCACCACTACCCGGCGAGTTATTGGCTCCGAGTTGACTGTAATCATACGAAAAACCAACGTGCCACAAATAGCGGTCTTCCGCAAACTCATCATAATACAGCAGATGCGTCAAGCGTGTGGAAAACGAATACCCGCCAATGTTGCCGAAGTCGGTGGCGTAACGAGAATCACCAAGCGGAGCATCGTTGTACCCCCCGGTACGAAAGAGGCTGTAGGCCCAATGTGTCCGTTCGTCATCGGTATTGTTGGAGGCCATGATACCGACACGGCGAAACGGCACGAATGCCAGGAACGGCAGTGATCGCTCAAGAAACGCAAGATTCCGAAACCCACTCATCGCATCCACGCTGAACGGTTGCAGAAATTGCCCCGCGCGAACCGCACCGAAAAAGGGGAGATTCCCTTGTTCAACGTAGTTGTCAAAAAAGCTCGGGCGTCCCGCTGTCGCGAAATCCATTTCGAACTGGTACGAGGTAAATTCAGCCACCTTGCCATTCACGGCAAAACGAGCCCGCCGGAATCCGGTTCCATCCTGAGCGTTGCCGACGGTGGCGATATTTGCTGGGCTTTGCGAGTAGAATACCGTATCCAACTGCAAAAATCCGGTGATTTTATGCGTGGGAAACTCGCCCGCTTTTTTCGCATCGGCCTCATCCCGTTTCTTCAACTGTTTTTCAACATCCGTCAAACGCTTCCGAAATTCCGCCGCCAGTCCCGGTGCAGCGAGATTGTCCTGCGATTTCTTCTCTGAAGGAATTGGATCCGCATCCAAATGGCTCGACAATTCAATCGGATTGCTCTCTTGGTCCTCGTCACTGTCGCTATTTTTCTGCGTCGAATAGCGAGAAAGTCGTTCGGAAAACTCACCCGCAAGAGTTTGTTTTTCCAAAGCCTCCGCACGATCCTCGTTGAAAATCGAGGGGGTTGGAGTCGGCGTTTGTGCTCGTCCGATTGTCGGTGAACAGGCCAGACATAAGCCAATTGCCAGGGCAAACAACCATGCAGGGGACCATGGCGTCCGGGGTTCTGTTAACCCGCGTTGATCCCTGCCATGGAAAGCGAGCCCCAAGAACTGGCGGACAAAGCTCCACAAAACGAAGATGCCCCTGCATTTCAGCAGCCAATATCCGACACTTTGATTCGTGGCGCTGATTTTCAATGGCTCACTTCATTCCAAACCGGTTTTGGTCTGATTTCTACTGGATTCTGCTGTTTGCGAAAAATCGTATCGTAATCCTAACCGTAACCCTGCCGTCTGTATCGGTTGTATCGGTTGGCAAAATTAATGACGTGGGTGAGAGGCAAGGGATTGTGCTGGAAAATAGGAATCCAATCCGCAGCCGAGGACAACGCAAAGCCCCGATTTTTCGAGATCGAGGAAATCCAATGAACGCGTTCCGAGGGGATAAAACCAAGATGAGTTGCTGATCACGACCTGACCGCATCATCGGCGGATTCAACCGGTAGACGAAGGGCTCGCCGAGAATTTTGGGAAACTCATCACCAAGTTCGTAAATCTCAGGTGAACTGACTTCCCTTCTGCAGGTTCATCGATATACTCCCTCTGTCGACAGCGACACACTGACGCGGGGTGGAGCAGCCCGGTAGCTCGCGAGGCTCATAACCTCGAGGTCGTAGGTTCAAATCCTGCCCCCGCCATTTGATTGTTTGGTTCGAATTGTAACCAAACGAGGTGTTCGAGAAAGCCGACGTTAAGCGGAAACGCAAAACGTCGGCTTTTTTCGTAGCCTCCCGGATATTTATCGGGGGGCAATCTGTTGGCCTTTGATCACGCTCTGCAAATGCGTTCTCTGGCCTCATCTCTGGCCAAAACGGTCCATGTCTGGGGGCCAAAAATAGAGAGTTACACGCCGAGTTTCTGGGGCATTAAAACCGCTGGGTTAACGACTCTGGGCGATTCCCTATCTGCCTCAATCCGGATTCTTTTTTCCACGAGTCAACCTCATGGCGTGGTCCCAGCCAGCGAACGTTGATCCTGGGTAATGAGCGGCCGGCGAATCTGAGACTTACTTTTCCCCATTCCGGCAGAAAGCATCTGCCCCGAACGGAACTGCCCCTTTTTTGGTTCCCGCAGTTGAGCGGAGGGAAGCAAGTTCCACCTGATACCAAAACAGAGTGGTATGACCCGTCAAAATCCATGTCAAGCACGCCACTTCGCGCTGTTGACCAGGAGCATGCGGAATTTCAATCCCCGTTCGCACGGGGTTCTCCGCCGGTATTCGGCCGGTCCATGAACGCCCGCATCGCTCGTCCAGACGCTGGTCGGATCGCATTGAGGGTGTCTGCGGCCCTTGCCTCTCGCACACCCATGGAAATGAGCGCAAACTTCGCCGTTTGACCAACCCAAGGCTGCCGAAAAGGCAATTTTCACTCAAAGACTTTTGTCGCACGTGTCCGAGTACATCCATCGTCACGCATTCGCGTCAGAAAAAGGACCAGCTGGCCGAAATACTCGTGGCCGACGACATCTTTCCCCGTCAATTACGGCGGCGAGTTCGTATTTTCGGCTTCCTGTGGCGTGTGCATGCGCCAGTTTCATTCAACGTCAGTTCTCGCGCACAAAGCATGCCGAATATTGTTGTGACCGTTCCCATGGTTCGCCGTTACTTCGCCAACAGATATTCGATGACAACAGCATCCATTGAAAATTTGAATCAAACCACTCTGTTTTTTGAAATTGTTATGTCCCGGTGGGCAGTCTAATCTTCGTCGACCTATCCTGACTCTCGATTCGTTGGTCGTACCCATGTCTGAGGTCGAGTTTCGGTTTGTCGGCTCGTGCAATTCACCTTCCAGAGAGAGGACCTCTCATTTGTTATAGCGGCATAACGACTTGAAAGTCTCAGTCACTCGCATTGAGGCTCGCAAACAGTTCACGACTGCGTGTCATTCCCGAGAAACCCGCGATGCCGTACTCCGACAGGCGACTACGTCCTGAGTTTCAATGAAAAGATTATGACATATTTAGTGAACAACACTCCGAGACTTTTAAGCTTCATGGTCGTTATTGCAACTCAGAAATCCCCAAACCCGAATTCACGGTGGACAAGGCTTTCGGAGATCTCGGGGCGACTGACGTCGACCAGTCCAAATTTCATTCCGGCAAGAAAAATGTTTCCAGTTGTTCTGGCAAACTTTCAGGTTTATTCACATTTTTAGGGGTGAGGAAAGATTATGTTGGCTTATTCTAGGATCAAAGCCGCAAAAACGCGCCGAGGCACAGGACGAGATGCGTTCACGCTGATTGAGTTGTTGGTCGTGATCTCCATTATTGCGGTCCTGATCGCACTTCTTTTGCCGGCCGTGCAGCAGGCTCGCGAAGCAGCGCGAAGGACTCAGTGCCGGAACAATTTGAAACAGTTGGGATTGGCGGTCCACAACTTTGAAAGTACGTACGGCAAGCTCCCCTACGGTATGTTGCGCAGCGATGGCACGCGCTGGGGCCACCCCGCGTTCGGCACATTACCGGAACAGAATCGACGGTATGCGTTGCACTTCCAGTTGCTCCCCTACATGGACCAAACTAATTTGTTCACTTGGTTTGACCAAATGGTGTTTTCGAATAACCAGAAGCAACGCAATTCCGACGGCACTTATGGCACAGACTGGACTCCCGAGTGGTTCCACAGGCAGTCGGTTCCAGGCTTCGTGTGCCCGTCGAACACGGGAAGTCTCTGGAACCAGAGTCACTCCGCTGATTCAAATGGTCGTTATTCGCGAGCCGACTATCTCGCCTGTGCAGGCCGGCGAGGCTATCCGGGCTATCAAGCGACTCGTCCGTCGTTGTGGAACCCGTTCGGTCCGGGAACGGATCATCCTCAGGCGACCATTCCCGGCTCCACCACATCGATGAATTCTGCTCTCAGTGACGGAATGTTCACCCGCAATCGCCAGTTCCCGCTCCAAGACAATACCGACGGGACCAGTAACACGATTTTGATCGCAGAGCGTTCGTACAGTGACAGGGTATTCGATGACTGCGGACCTTCGACCGGGTTTTCTACGACCAAAATTGGCAATTGGGGTTGGTGGTCGTTCGGAGCCGAAGGTAACGTCTTCCTGGGGACCGGCGTGCCGATCAATTTCCGCATCCGCAACTGTACGGAATATCTCGACCCGGTCCGTTATGACGATCGGATCAATGCGATGGGCAGCCTGCATGTCGGCGGGGCTCACGTGGTGCTCGTTGATGGGTCGGTCCGTTTCCTGAACGAGAACATTTCCTCACAGGTGTTCAACGCTCTGGGAACGCGAGCGGGCGGAGAAGTGATTGGCGAATTTTGACGTAGAATCGTGAAATCGTCATGCGTGGAGGCAGACACTGATCAGTTTCTGCCTCCTTTTTTTCCTGTCGGCTCACGATTCCGACTGGATTATCGCGCAGACTGAGGTCGGTCAACGGCCTCGGTCGGTGCACGTTGCAAAGAATACGGAGTAGCAGAACTACTGCCAGGAGCCATGACAAGATGAATCTCGTTCGTGCGTACCTTTTGTGCGGATCTTGCGCGTTGTTGTTCACACTAGGGGGTTGCGGGCCGAAACAGCCTGAGATCGTGGATGTGACTGGTGTGGTGACCATGAACGGTACGCCGCTGGAACATATTCACGTCGAGTTCTGGCCGTTGGCGGGACCACGATCGATTGGAAACACCGACGAAACGGGGACCTTCGAACTCAAAACGGATGATTTAAAACGCTCCGGCTGCCTGCCCGGTAGCAGCAGAGTCTCCCTCATTGACACCCACCACATGAAGGACGATTACATCAGCGAAGGAGGCGACTGGGTGGATATGTCCGCCGGGCGAAAAAGTCGAATTCATTCGAAGTACTACGACGCGATGAAAAGCCCACTGACTGTGGAGGTGAAACTTGGTGAGACGAATCATTTTGAGTTCGCCGTGGACCCGAGGCCCTAAACCGCTCAACGATTTTGTTCGTGACGCGTGGCAGCAGAAATTGGGACAGGTCAAATATTAGTTCAACGACAAACCCAGTGCGCGGATGAGGATGTTGAGAATGAAATTAATCGCACGTTGAATAGCACGGACGGTTCACCGGCCCGGAATCAACGAATGGCGGCTTTGTGTTGTTTGGACTGTGCTCTTTCCTTCTTTTCTATTTCAGCGCCACTGTTCCGCTCGGGAAACCAATTCGGCTCGCAGCGTGTTCCGCTCGACGTACCGGCAGACCGTCAGAAAGTGCTGATCGTCCTCGAGCGGAAAACTATTGTCATACCCTTGATCCAGGTGGGCCTTCCCCGGATGTGAGATCATGAGCGTGATCGCGCATCGTGTGTATGGCAGTCACCCAGCGTAGAAGTGGACTCATTTCCCCGTCGACATTCGGGCGCAGTACCAGATGCGAATGATTTGGCATCAATGGGAACGAGAAAACCGAAACATCGTATTCCGCTACCACTTCCGCCAGGATTTGTTCAAACGCGGAATCATCGTCGTCTATCCAAAAGATCTGCAACCGGCCATGACTCTGACCCCTCTGATTTCTCCACACAACATCCAGCGCGACCAGGGAGGAAAGGGGACTGACTCCGTCCGCGGTGTCTGTCCCCTTTCCTCCCGGCGCGACCAGCTCGTCGCGTGAAAGAACGGGAACTGACTCCGTCCGCGGTGTCTGTCCCCATTCTTCCACGATTGAGTGATTCTACAAACAAACGACCGTGCCGTAAGACCAAACATCCAAACGTTTGGAAAGAACTTCCAAAACTGTCGCCCCCTGAGCCAGCGGAAAAACCAAAGGATCAGAACTCGTTT
>CAMBQP010000036.1 GCA_945869955.1 Schlesneria paludicola DSM 18645 | reverse complement strand
CCTCGGTCAGCCGTGAACATGCTCAAATCCTTTACGAGCAAGGGCTCTATGTACTGAAGGATTTGCATAGCCGTAACGGGACGCAGTTAAATGGACAGCCGATTCGGGGGAGGACGGCTCTACATGACGGCGATGAAATCAAAATCTGTGATTTTACGTTTATTTTTCTGCTGACCCACAATCCGCTCCCCGCATTCGATTCATCGGGTTTAAACCCCCAGGAAACGTTACTGACCCGCGAGCCTGCTGAAGAACACCATTCTGAAGATCTCGAGGTCTACGCGCCCGAAATCGAGATCGTGGAAAACGCCAAAGAGAATTCCGCGATCATCACCATGCCGGCGGGGTCTTCCGAACAGGGTTTACGGCTGAATATTAAGCCTGAAGCCAAGCTGCGAGCCATTCTGGAAATCAGCATGGCACTGGGAAGAGTGGTCGTCCTGTCTCAGGTTCTGGACGTCATCCTCAAATCACTGTTCAAGATTTTCCCTCAGGCCGATTCGGGCTTTGTTTTGCTTCGAGACCAAGAGTCTGACAAACTCCACTTGCGGGGTTCGCAATCCCGACGTTCGATCAATGATGACGTTCCGATCAGCATGACGGTTGTTCGGCAGGCCATGGAGACGGGGCAGGCCATTTTAAGCATCGATGTCGGTGAGGATCGCCGCTTTCAAAGCAGTGAAAGTCTCGTTGACATGCAGCTTCGGTCTTTGATGTGTACGCCACTGATGGAAGTGGGTGGGGTCGCCCTGGGTGTCATGCAGGTGAGCACGTTTGACGTATCGCAGTCGTTCCATGCCGATGATCTGGACATTTTTGTCAGTGTCGGAGCCCAGGCCGCATTGGCTGTTGAAAATAGTTCGCTGCACGAGCGATTACTGGATCAGCGAGAATTTGATCGAGATCTGGAAATTGCGGCGCAGGTCCAATTGGGATTTCTGCCGAGTTCCCCTCCCACTCTTGATGGTTATGAATTTGCGGATTACTACGAAGCGGCACATAGTATTGGGGGGGATTATTATGATTTCATACGCTTGTCAGACGGTCGGATTGCGACCGTGATTGGTGATGTGGCGGGGAAGGGAATTCCTGCAGCGCTGTTGATGGCTCGGCTCCATGCCTCGGTTCGATATCATCTCTCGAATGCGCAGCGGGCAGAACTGGCTTTGGCCAGTCTGAATACCGAAATGGCAGACTCGGCCATGGGGTATCGGTTTATCACCTTGTCGATTGCGATCCTTGATCCGGTAGCTCATGAAATTCAACTTGCCAGCGCAGGGCATCCACCGCCAATCCTCCGTCGCCACGGTCGGCAGGCCAAAATGGTCAGTCATAGCGAGTCGGGTATGCCGCTGGGTATCATGCGCGACCTGAAGTACAAATCACTGACAATTCCCCTTGGGCAGGATGATTCCATTGTTTTCTATACAGATGGAATTACCGAGGCCATGAATCACGCGAATGTTCTGTTTGCAAAAGAGCGAGCCAGCAAATCGATCTCGAAGGGGCCTAAATCGGTGAAAGAATTGATTCCCGCATTGATCGGTGATGTCGATAAATTCTGTGAAGGAAAGCCTCAAAGTGATGATATTTGTGTCATCGCAATCAGAAGGCTTTGATTGCGGAACTCGACATGAGGTTTGCATCCCAAACAGATCGCGACGAACACGTTCATCTCGGCGGCTACCCAGTCTGAACTCGTCGTGCACAAACGATCCGGGCCTTTCCATTCAGGCGAGCAATCACGACCACTCCCTGCAGGGAACCTGTGAGCGGCAACCGGCGGCGCAACGCGTCGGCTTGAGTCGGGATGTGTCGGCACTTGATTTCCAGGGGACCAATTCCGGAGGTCCTGAGCCAGCCCTTTAAATCACGCTCGTTGTTGGGAAGATTGGCCAGGACTTCAAATGTTTGGACGAATGGTGAGACAATTCGTTTTTCGGATGTCAGGTATTCTTCAGCGGCATCGAGACGTCCGAGTCCCAGTTGGTCCGCGACGAGATCAACCAGACCTGCACGGACCACCGCAGGATCGGGATCATAGAGATAGGAACCCAGAGGGACGACAGGGACAGCCACTTCCAGCGGATGTCCGGCCACGGTTGCCCCCGAGGGCAAGACCGTAGCACGAAACTCGCTTTTGCTGGCCAGATCCCCGAACCAGACCGTCGCCTCCTTGCACTCGCCGTGGAGACTGATGAGTTCGATTTCTGCGCCGGGAAATTTGCCGCCAAAATTGCTGGCGGGACTCAATTTGATCGCCCCACCACGGCAGCGCGGCATCATCGCTTTGAGGAATTCCAAGCCGGGGACATAGTCCTCGATCCGACTGACTCGCCCTGAGGACCCTGGACGGCGGTCGGGATCAATATGAATCAAACCCTCGATTCCCTGCAGTTGCAAGACATCCGCAGTTCGTGTTTGCACCCGGTGGTCGACGCCATAGACCTTGGCATTCCATTGAGTTCGTAACGTCGCTGCCGGATTCAGATCGAATGCCGTGACTTCGCAGTGGATCGCTTGTGCCAACGCATCACTGCCGATCCCGCAACACAAATCCCACACAGAGCCCTGAAATCTCAACGCTTTATGACGGGCGACACCCTCGGACGTCGATTGTTCGAGGCCTTGACGATCGAACCACATCTGATCGGCTCGGGAAAACTTACCCCCCCCCTTTCGACGCAAGTCCTGGAGTGAAATCGCTGCCCGGACCACATCGTCGGGATACTGACGGCGCAGGATGGCCTGCAATGACAGTTCAGGTCCATTCGAGGCTGCGATCTGTTCAAAAATTTGCGGAGTTTCACGCAGTACGTGCAGGACTCGGCATTCGTCGTTGAGGTCAGGATTCAATTGAGCAGGCACAAATTGTTCTTTGACAGTATGACAAATAGAGAAACGGCAGACTTCGGTTTTTTCGGCCGTCGCAAGTCCATGTGCTGATCATGGATCGCGGACAATCTCACAATCCGGCAGGCTATCCAGAAAGAGTTGTCCGTAGCGTTTCGTCTTCACTCGTGGATCAAGAATGACAACAATTCCCCGGTCGGTCCTGGTCCGAATCAAACGGCCAAACCCCTGTTTCAGTTTGATGACCGCTTCGGGGACTTGATAATCCATGAAAGGGTTGCCACCGGATGTCCTGATCGCCTCGAGTCGGGCTTCGAGTAACGGATGGTCGGGAACACTGAAGGGCAATTTCGTGATGATTACGTTTTGCAAGGCGTCACCGGGAACATCGACACCCTGCCAAAAACTGTCTGCACCGAACAGCACACCGGCAGGATCCTGGCGAAACTTTTCCAGCAACATGGTTCGCGGCATCTCGTCACCCTGCGAATAGAGGCTCATATTCTGCGCAACAAACCAGGGAGTCAGTCGACGGGCACAGTTGCGAAGCATTTGGTAGCTGGTGAAAAGCACAAAGGCATGCCCATTGGTCTGAGCGACATACTGCTGAATCCGATCGCAAACCGCCGATTCATAGGCGAGGGGTGCTTCGCTGGGGTCCGGCATCCCCTCGGGAAGGATCAACTTCATTTGAGCGCGATAGTCGAACGGACTGCCGACTTTCTTTTCATGGGATTTGGTCAGGCCAAGTCGCCTGCGGATGAAGTCAAAGCTTTGTCCCCCCACGGCGAGCGTCGCACTCGTGAGAACCACGGTGCTGATTTTATTGAACAGTTCGTCACGCAGTACGGGACCAACGTCAATTGGTGCTGACACCAGTTTGATTCGCTGCTGGTTTTGCCCACTCGACTCGACCCAATAAACGGCATCTTCGATTGACTGTTGCAACCACGAATTCAATGAGTCTGCTAATCCGGAGCAACGCTCAGCCGCGGAAGTATATTCGATCCGCTCTTCTTCCGCTGGGATATTGGCACTGAGTTGAATGATGCGGCTGCTCAGTTCCTTCAGCGCAGGGCTGACCTCATTCTGGAGATCGACGACCTGCCGAAAGCGACCATTCTTCGCCGCCTTTGTTCGCTGGCATTCCTGAACGCTGTCAAATAAATCCCGCGCCAGGAAGCGAATCCGGTCCACCTGCTGCATGGTATCGCGTTGGAAATCGAGCATCGGAACATCGGGCGATGTCATTCGCATCAAGAGCCCTTTGTTCGTCCGATCGTTATACAGCTTGCTGAGCATGTATTCGACCTGTCCATTCGAGACCGACATTCCCAGGTGATCGGCTGCCACCTGTTCGACGGTATGCGCCTCATCAAAGACAACGACATCATAATCAGGAAGCAGACTCACTCCGTCACGACGGAGTGACAGATCAGCAAAAAAGAGGGCATGGTTAACGACCATGACATCCGCGTTCCAGATTCGGCGGCGTGCCTTGTAATAAAGACACTGATCGTGCGTGGGACATTTTTTACCGAGACAATTCCCATGATCACTATGAACCTCGTCCCAGACGTTCGAAATGGGCTTGAAGTCCAGATCCGCCAAGCTGCCATCTGTCGTGTTTCGAGACCACTCGACGACATGTTCCAGTTGGGCCAATTCATCGGGGCGGGAATAAAGCGAGTGAGAACGTTCGACAGCACCTTTCATCCGCCGCAGGCTGATGTAGTTGGAGCGACCTTTAACGAGGACGGCAGAAAATTCCACTGGCATGACAGCATTCAGAAACGGAATATCCTTGCTGATCAATTGTTCTTGCAGGCTGATTGTGTGCGTGGAAATCACGACTTTTTTCCGTTTTCCCCCTTCCCCCTGTTTGGCGGTCGCAGCCAGAATCGTTGGGACGAGGTAGGCAAAACTCTTGCCGGTACCCGTTCCTGCTTCAACAACCAGGTGTTGTTTCATTTCGATGGCGCGTTCGACAGCCGTTGCCATTTCGATCTGTTGTGGCCGGGATTCATAGTTCTTCAAGCGACGAGCGATACTGCCGCTGTCACCGAGTACATCCAACACGCCAAGAGCCACCATGGAATCCTTGCAGGAGCCACCGTTTCGCCACGAATCATGCAGTATAACCGGAAGAACGGAAATCTGCCTCTGATTGAATGCGATGATTCGTAGACTGCCCCCTGCTGCTGCACCGACAGAGAGAAATTTCCTGAGGGGGATCAACGAAAAGAGGCGGGTAAACCCGCCTCGTCCTGCCGTCATCATGGCGATACCATCACCATCACGAGTCGTTGCCCACATTAGAATCCTGCTTACCAGAACATGACCCTCTTTTTCAGGGGGAAAATTTGTTTGGAACGCGATTCTCAGTCAACGAACTATACACCAAGCTTACGTCGTCGGGCTTTACGGGCCTTCGAACTCGCTGGACGGGTACCGTGATTTGCCTTGTTCACCTTACGAGTGTTTTTTGCCATTTTTCTGAGCTCCTTAAATTTTAAGCGAGAAATTCCCGCATTCAGTTTTATACGCAATGAGTCTGCCGCCAACGCGCTGTCACTTCATCAGGATAGCAACCACGTCTGATTTTGAAAAGTCATCGCCTCGGATTCCCCGGCAGCATTACCAATTTTAGGTGAAAATTGTGATTTTTGAACGTTTTTCCAGCGAAAACGGCTTGAGCGAGTTAATCTCGTTTCGTTGACCTGTTTTTTTGAGATACGCTGCGTTTCCGTAGAAACAGCACGTTTTCCACAAATTTGCCCCATTTGAAAGCGAAATCCGTGACGAGGTGGACACCAGAGCCAACCCGGAGGGTTTTTCTCGTGATTTAACGCAACCACCACCATGCTATCCAGCAGAGGAGTGGAAACCCGAGGAAAACAATCAGAAAACCGATCACGTTGGATTTGGTGTTATCGGGCCAGCGGGCCATGAGCAACCTTCAATGATTTTTGTGCCAGCAATACGAATGGTTTGCATCACACGATAGCACCGTCGGCTTTAAAACCGTACGCCAAACCGGGCCATTATCCCATCGCTGACATTAAATCCCGGAGTGGATCCCTGAAAAATATTTTGCCGTCCCAACACATAACCTACTTCCACATACTTGTCGTACCACTGATGATCACTGCGCAAGCCGATCCCCAGTCGCCAATCGCTGAGCTGAATCTGTTCGCGACTCGCGTTTCCAGGCATACTAATCTGGTAGGATTCAACATGATATTCGCCGGTGGCATAGAGCCAGTGCGAACCATTGCCAAACGTTCCGAGAAAATAGCTGATTCGCGATTTTGGAAAGAGCATTCGTAACTCCAATCGCTCGTTCGGGTTCCAAACAGCCCCCGCGTAGGGGATAATGATGTTGTCCACTCGATCCCAATATTGAGCCCCCAGCACAAACATCCACTGGGGTGAAGCGCGATAAAATAAAGCCCCGTAGGCATCCAGATTAATGGCTTCCCGTCCCAGTGAACCGCCAAAATCGGTATTGATCGAGGGATTAAAATCGAGTTGGGCACTCCATCCGTTAACCTGGGGTGATGTCAGGAGCAGATCCCAACCGAGCCGATAAACCATGGGTGGCAGGCTCGGGGTACTTGGCCCCGTCCAAACGCGGGCACCACCTTGTGCTGTGCTGGTGAAGACCCAGTCAGGCCCCAGCATGGCAACATGCTTGAGTGCGGCATCGTATTCCTGCACGCCAAAGTAACCGTGACCTGGTGATTTGGCTTTAGATGGGGCAATAAAAGCACCATCAAACATTGGCGTATAACCGAATCGGTAGGGCTGGGGGCCATTGATTCCCGATAAAATGGTCTGCGAAGGATCATTCAGATAGGGCATGACAGGATCCGGCCCCGCCTGAATTTGAAACGGATCGGTTGGCTGATAAGGGAGTGCCAGTGGGGCGGTCATGGGTGGTGTTGTAAAGGCCCCCTCCGAGGACTGTCCTCGAACCACCGGAGTTTCATTTCCTTGCGGCGAGAGCCAACGAAGACGCGGAAATCCGGTCGCTATCGATTCCCCCTCGTCGCGAAAGAGTTGAGACAAATTCGCGTCTTGATTGGCGGTGGCAACGACACCATCTGGCATTCCGCCGACGAACATGGCAAAAAGGCACAGTAGAACATTGCACACAGGGGCTGCCTCGCTAGTAACGGGAAATTGGCGATACCGCCGATCTTCTTGACCGGCAGGTTTTTCCAGAAACGAGCGATCCCGTCAATCTCAACTCCGGCAGAAAATGCCATACTGGCTCACAGGCTCAAAAATCGCGGTTGTTTTGGATCTTGAAATCTCGATCAAATCGCTTGCGAGCGATCTCTTTTCGGTTCAGGATTCGTGAAATCCGGGAACCGCGTCCGCGAATGTCAGTTTCAAAGTCTCGCTGCCAATTTTTAGATTGTCGCTCGTGATTTCCCTTGATGTCTCTTCAACGATGCCTAAGATCTGGCATCGAAGGGGTGGAGGGACGATTGAATGGACTCGTCCCGCCACCCGCTGGTTTTTCCTGGAGCTGATGCTGATGAAGCCTGTTGAAAATGATGTAGTCGAGCGACAACTTGGCTGGCGCTACGCCACAAAAGCATTCGATCCGGGGCGCAAGATCCCGGCGCCGGATTGGCAAACGCTCGAGCAGTCGCTGGTGTTGTCACCATCCTCATTCGGTTTACAGCCATGGCATTTTTATGTCGTCACCGACGCAAATATCAAAACACAACTGAAACCGGCAAGCTGGAATCAGTCTCAGATTGTTGAGGCCTCGCACTTGGTGGTCTTTGCCATCAAGAAAAACCTGGGAGCTGCGGAAATTGATCGCTATTTGGCACGAACGGCTGAAGTCCGCGGAGTCTCGATCGAATCGCTGGCCCCTTTTCGCAAGATGTTGGTCGGCTCGCTCGAATCCCCAAAGTTTGACATCAACGAATGGGCCGCACGGCAAGCCTACATTGCCCTCGCATTTTTTATGTCCTCTGCCGCAATGCTGGGGATTGATACGTGCCCGATTGAAGGATTCGAACCTCACAAGTACAACGAAATTCTGGGACTGACACCGCATGGCCACCATGCCTCGGTCGTCGCCGCTGCCGGCTACCGGTCGAGCGAGGATAAATACGCGAAGTTACCCAAAGTTCGATTCCGGACTGAGGACGTTGTCACGCATCTGTAACGTTATTTCTGCTGACGCAGAGCTAACGTTATTTCTGCTGAAGCAGAGGTAACCCGAGTCCTGCAGCCACAGGGTCGGGGGCTGCAGTCAAATGTCGATGATTGCCGCTCGCTGCTGAATGATTTCTAGTTGAACAAGCTCACCCTTTCCCATGCCAGGGCAGTCCGCTTGAGCTTCCTGCCACGCTTCCCGGTTTTCGAGGTTCGAGTTCCAGAATGGCCAGGTGCGACATTGCTTCGGTCGTACGGGGTAGATCGTGCATCGACGGGTTTGCCCATCGAAAAAGGTACAATCTCCATTGGCAAACTCGCGCAGAGTGAGTCGACCTCTGCTCAGCCGCGTATGGTGGATTCGGAGTTCGCCGATCGAAATTCCGCGATAATCGGCGATCTCCTGCATTTCTTCTTCAGTGACCCACACCACCCCTGGTGCGCCGGTACAACAGTTTCCACATTGGGTGCATTCAAAACGGAGACCCTCTTGATACCAAGGCTCGGCAGATGTCATTTCATGCTCTTTAATGAAGAAGTCAAATCGACGCCTGGTTTCTCGGCGCCTTTGCTGCCGAGCAGCCCCCATGGTGAGGGCAATACAGTGAGATTAAATCCGTGAGACCTGATATTAAGGAGAAACCAGCCCTGCAGACCGACGAACAGACAATCGGATTGCCGGTGTCGCCTGATTTCCCGCCGTTTGGGCCACCGCGTGAATGAAACGATCGGTTTCTGCGACCCACGGTCGGGCGGTCAGGAAAATCTGACGTTCGGTTTCCTGTTTCCGCACCAGGACACCCGAGAGTCCGATGTTATCAACTATGATTCCGTGGGGCAGGTTATCAACATCAAACCGAACGTCATCATCCAGCCCATTTCGTTCCAGCATGATTTTTGCCGTAATCGTTGTCCCTGGCGCAATCACCAGCCCCTGATCGGCCGACGTGTAACGGGGGTCATCAGGAACCAACTTCACCCGAATCCCTGGCGGCTTTTCTCGCTTGAGTTCGCCGACACCTCCGATCGTCTTGGTGACCAGCCGCCCGTCGATTTCGGCGGTCGCCAGGATCGTGATCCGTTCCCAGTCAGCGGGGGTTGGTTCGGGAGCATCTTCGGTCGCAGTGAGTACCGACTGGACTTCCTGCAGTCCCGGTTGAATCGAGACCGGTGACGAAGCGGTAAAACCGATCGGCAATCCCGCGATATCGAGCCGAACCGGTCCGTTAAACTGATCCATGCGAGTTAAAACGAACTTCAATCGCTGGCCACTCCCCGCAGGGATTTTCGGGTTAATGGTCGTCAGCGCCACCGAGAAATCAGGTGTTGGTTTTCGGATCGTTAACGTGTACGCGTTCTGATCCCCACTGGCACCGCGAACATCCGAGACTTTCACAAAATACGTCCCGTCTTTCTCAGCCGTAAAGGTGAGTCGTGAATCCTTGCCATTTCTCCGCTCCGCATCATCGTCATTCGCGTAATAGAGTGGAAAAATGGGGAGTCCGTTATCGACGATTTTGGATTCGGGTGGGTATGCTTCCACGATGTAGGCCGGTTCATCCTTGGCATGGGCTGCGGCACTGGTATCAAAAAAGTTTCGTCGTTTACCCTCGATCGAATATAGAACATATCCCGAATCGGGGCCTTGTGGCGAGCGGAACGTTTTGCAGACTTCACCGTTCATGTAAACGAGTTGATTCAGGTCCATTTCTTCCCAAAATTCGAGTCGAACATCTGATGACGACGAATCGATGGGGCGAAAATTGATCCAGGAATCGCGCACGGCCTGCAAGAGTGCTCTCAATACCGGCTTCCCCTCAGCATCGAGAATCTCGATTTTCGTATCGGCCAGCGATTGATCACGAGCCGCTCGCGTTTCCACCACGTAGCGATCGCCCGCGCGAACTTCGATGCGGTAGAAATCGATATCAGTCCCGCTGTTTGACAACGATTTCAGCTCGCCCTTTGCGATTCCAGGAGTCCTCAACGAAGTGGCCTGCGCGGGCGAGTCGTTGGGCTCGGTCTCAACGACCGACAACGGTAATGGGACGAACTTTGGTTCGACCGTCGTCTGGGCGAGATGATTCAGTGAATCATTGAGCCTTGGTAATTCCTGAGAGGATTCACCCCAGCGTGGATCAACGTTGTAGAGCTGGTGCTCCCCATTCATTCTCCCAACGAGCAATTGCTGATTGTCGGCAGTGAACGCGAGCGCCGAGACCCAGTCGCTTTGTCGTTCAAGGACAGCCACCTGGGTGTAAGTTCGGGTTTCCCATAACTTGACTCGCAAGTCTTCGGAAGAAGATGCGAGCAGGCGTCCATCGGGTGAATAAGCCAGCTTCAGAATGGGTCCCTCGTGGGCAAAACGGGCGTACTGAATCGGATTGGTCCCTTCACGCCCCGTTTCGCTCACTTGCCAAATCCGAATCCGTGCGTCAGCTCCTCCTGCGGCAATGTGTCGTCCATCGCGGCTGAATGCCACCGTGGTTTGATCCCGGGCTGGCTGAGAAAAGGTATCGATGCGGTGCCCGGTGGCGACATCCCAAAGCTTGACGGTCCGGTCACCACTGCTTGTCGCCAGCAGGCGTCCATCGGGTGAAAAGCTAAGTCCATAAATTGCGTCGTTATGTCCAGCAAACGTGTGAATCAGTTCGCGACTGGCCACATCCCAAGTCTTCAGCTCGCGGTCATAACCCGCGGTCGCAAGAGTTCTCGCGTCTGGGCTGAGTTGCGCCGAGTAAAGTGCATCATGATGCCCCTGAAAGACGGGGCCACGAGACCAGTCGCTGGTTTGCCATAAGGTTGCTTCCCCGAACAGTCCCATTTCCCCCGCCGCAACGCACAGCCATTTTCCCTCGGGAGAGAACTGAATTTCATTAATGGTTCCGGTATGGCCTTCGAGGGTTTTGATGCCGGCCGCCGTCTGTACCTCGACCTGATGCGATCGGGCGATGGCAAGAGTCTTTCCGTCAGGTGAAACCGCTACCGACGTGATCGCCTCGCGGGTGGTTTTTCGCGAGGAAATTTTTGGGGTGATCAGTCCATTGACATTTGTTGTGGCGTGGGAAGCGTTTGCCCCCCCATCGATCCATTTCTGAATCGTTTCCAGTTCGTCCTCGCGGGGGCTGGGTTTTCCTTTGGGAGGCATGCGGGTTTCGTCTTGGGCGATGAGTACCGTCCAGAGACGACTTTTGTCGCTTTTGCCTGCGACAATGACGGCCCCCTCATCACTTCCCTTGAGGGTTCGAGCGAAGTCCTGGAGCACGAGGCCCCCCTCGGGGTCCCGTGTATTATGACATCCGACACAATACTTGCGGAAAACAGGTAAGACCTGCCGATTGAAGTCGGGGGTCTCAGCCGCGAGGACGATCATTGGTGTTGCGAACAAGGACACGAACACCAGCAGCACTTTTCGAAACCTCATGAAACGACTTTCATTTTCGAAAACAGAATTGGAGACCGAAGTCCGTGACAGGATACCAAAATCCGCTCCGAACGAGAAACCTTGCGTTCTTTTTGGCGGTCTCGGGCAAAAGGTTTTTTTTGAGTCCAAAATATCCGATCGCTTCCCTATCTGCCGACAAGTTGGATACCGGTTTCGGCTCGCTTATCCCGACCGTTTGACGCTTTCACAGGATCTCCCTTAAAGTGTCTCTGAAAGTGCTCGCGAAGACTCGAATTTCTTCCTTTTCCGATCGTTAACGAATCATGCTTGCGAAACGAATCATTCCGTGTCTCGACGTTCACGCGGGGCGTGTTGTCAAAGGGGTGAACTTTCTCAATTTACGCGATGCGGGGGACCCCGTGCAGATTGCCGCTCGCTACGAAGAAGAGGGAGCCGATGAACTGGTTTTTCTCGACATCACCGCCAGCCACGAGCAGCGTGGAATTATCCTGGATGTTGTCCGGCGAACCTCTGAAGTTTGCTTCATGCCGCTGACAGTCGGTGGGGGGATTCGCACCCTTGAAGATATTCGCATGTTGTTAAGTGCCGGTTGCGATAAGGTTTCCATCAACTCTGCTGCGGTGAAAGATCCCGGATTTGTTCGTGCTGCGGCGTTGAAATTTGGTAGCCAATGTATCGTGGTCAATATCGACCCCAAGCGAGTCCAGCGGGACGGACGTGAGGTTTGGGAAGTTCACGTGAACGGGGGACGCGTTCCCACGGGCTTGGAGGCGGTGGCTTGGGCTCGTGAAGTGGAACGTCTGGGGGCTGGAGAAATCGTCCTAACATCGATGGATGCGGACGGAACCCAAGATGGCTATGACCTCCCTATCACGCGGGCTGTGGCAGATGCCGTACAAATTCCCGTCGTTGCCAGCGGCGGAGCGGGGAATCCGGAACACCTGCGAACGATCCTGACCGAAGGGCATGCCAGCGCCGCACTGGCCGCCAGCATTTTCCACTATGGAACGTACCCGATCGGGGAAACCAAACGGTATCTGGCAGAGCGAGGGGTTCCGATTCGCTTCAACACGCTGGCGGGAACACCCTGATTCAAAAATACCGTTAACGATCGATTCGTCGGGTGCTGACCGCATCGATCACTTCACGGGCTGTAGGTTCGCCGAAACAAATGAAATCGGAGTGGCCAATTTTGACAAGGGGTTGACGGACAGGGTGTGAACCGGTTGATATGATGCGATACTGATGAATTGGACCGCTCATGGTGCTCGGCCAACTGAAACCGAGCAGACTCGAAAAGTTCTGCGTTTTTCCGAGATGGCGAACACTTTGACTGACGGCCTCTGACTTACAGGCCAAGACGGATTGCCAAAACAAGTGATCAAAACTCTCTGACTTCTGTATTGAGAAGGAATTATCGATGATCAGGCGGCTCTCGTGTGTGATGAACCTGATACTGGTTTTTCCCTGTTTTACTCTTGCCGCCGATGTGGGGGACTTCCCTCAGGTGGTCGAGTTCAACCGGGACATCCGGCCGATCCTTTCGGAAAATTGCATTTTTTGCCATGGTCCTGACAAAAACAAACGACAAGCCGACCTGAGGCTGGATACTGCCGAGGGGTTAACCGGGGTTCCGACGGACGCTGCCAAGCTTGGTGTGGTGATTCCGGGAAAACCGCTTGAGAGCGAGCTGATTCGCCGAATCGTCTCGTCGGATGCCGAACAGCTTATGCCTCCTCCTGATTCGGGAAAGCAGCTGACTCCCCGCGAAATCGCGCTGCTCAAACGATGGGTTGAACAGGGAGCCCGCTATGAAGGGCACTGGGCATTCCTGCCGCTCAAACGAGCTGCGGCTGCCACTCCCAATCAACCCCCTGTTCAGGATCAAACCCAAGCTCTTGCTGCCCATCAACGGAAATCGAGTTTGGCAATTGATGCTTTCGTGCGTGAAGGACTCACGAATGTTCGCTTAGCTCCCGGCGCCGAGGCAAACCGTACAACGTTGATTCGCCGACTCAGCTTCGACCTTACTGGTCTGCCGCCGACACCCGAGCAGGTCGATGCATTTTTGCAGGACACGTCTGCCGAGGCCTACGAACACGTCGTTGATCGGTTATTGGCGTCCCCTCATTACGGCGAACGTCTCGCCATCTGGTGGCTCGATCTGGTCCGTTATGCAGACAGTGTTGGATACCATGGTGATCAGGATGTCAGTGTCGCCCCCTTCCGTCAGTACGTCATCGATTCGTTTAATGCGAATCAACGATTTGATGAATTCACCTTGGAACAATTGGCGGGCGATTTACTCCCCGAGCCAAGCCGACGGCAGAAAATTGCTTCGGGTTACAATCGATTGGGGATGATGTCCGCAGAGGGTGGCGTTCAAGACAAAGAATACTTGGCCAAATACATTGCCGAACGGGTTCGCAATGCGAGCGGAACATGGCTCGGGGTCACGCTCGGCTGTGCTGAATGTCATGATCATAAATATGACCCGTTCACAACGCGCGACTTTTATCGTTTCGAGGCTTTCTTCGCGGATATTCAAGAACGAGGTCTTTATTCAGGAGCCAGTGCGGATGGAACCTGGGGACCTTTCATCAAAGTTCCCAACCCCGAGGAAGAGGCCGCACTCGCCGAACTCGACCGGCAACTTGCCGTCGCAAAAGCCAAACTGAATCAGCCAACTCCCGAACTGGCGACGGCGCAGGCTGCCTGGGAAAAGTCTCAGACGGTTTGGACACTGCTCAAGCCAACGAACCTGACCGCCGCAAATGGAACCACCCTCACCCTGAAAGAGGATGGTTCGATTCTGGCGAGCGGTGAAAGCCCCTCGACCGACACCTATGTGCTGACGTGCGAAAATCTTCCCAGCAACATCACCGCCATTCGGCTTGAAGTCTTGCCGGATGATACGTTCCCAGCCAAAGGCCCGGGCCGTGCGGGGAACGGAAACTTTGTGCTGAGCGAGTTCATCGTCCAGTACAAGGATGCCAGCGGCACAGCACAATCCGTCCCTTTGCAGAATCCGACTGCCACCTACGAGCAAGTCGGAGCGGCGGGAGCGAATCCCTATGGAAAATGGGCCATCGCCGCTGCAATTGATGGGGATGTCAAAGGGAAGACCTGGGGCTGGGCGGTCATGGAAAAGGTCGGACAACCCCATTCGGCACTGTTTGAGACAGTGGAAAACATCGCTGGAGGTACCGGGACCGCACTCACCATTTCGCTGCTGCAAAACCTTGATAATCCTCAGCACACCATCGGTCGCTTTCGTCTTTCCGTCACTTCGGCCCCCCGCCCGGTCCGTATCGAGCAGGCTCCTCCCGCTCCGGTTACGGCAATTCTGGCGGTTGTGGCGGATCAGCGTAACAACGATCAGCAAAATAAACTGGCCGCCTACTATCGTTCGATCTCACCCGAACTTGAGCCGACTCGACAACAACTGGCGGGGATCGAAAAGAGCCGCAAGGATTTGGAATCCCGTATTCCCAGCACATTGATTACCGCATCGGTGGCACCGCGCATGGTTCGCGTGTTACGCCGTGGTAATTGGATGGATGAAACAGGTGAAGAGGTCACCCCGGCATTTCCGGCAATTCTCGCCCCCGCAGCGACGTCCGACTTGCGATTGACTCGCATTGATCTGGCTCGATGGATGACTTCTGACGAAAACCCACTCACCGCCCGCGTGTTCGTCAACCGCATCTGGAAGCTCTTATTTGGTGCTGGACTCTCGCGACGGGTTGATGATCTGGGAGCACAAGGAGACTGGCCGAGCCATCCCTTGTTGGTCGACCACCTGGCGCAGGAATTTATCGATTCGGGCTGGAATATTAAACAACTCATCAAAACGGTTGTGATGTCCGCGACCTACCGACAAACGTCAACGGCCAGTGCTGAGTTGCGAGAAATCGATCCGTATAACCGTTGGCTGGCTCGACAGGGGCGATTTCGTTTGGATGCGGAACTCGTACGTGATAATGCGCTGGCAATCAGTGGACTACTGGTGACCAAAGTGGGGGGGACCAGTGTCAAACCCTATCAGCCACCGGGTTACTGGGCGCACCTCAATTTTCCGACGCGTGAGTGGCAAAACAGCAACGGGAATGACCTGTATCGCCGAGGCCTGTACACGCACTGGCAACGACAATATCTGCATCCCAGTCTGATGGCATTTGATGCCCCCAGTCGTGAAGAATGCACTGCAGATCGGGCTCGCTCGAACACCCCATTGCAGTCTCTGGTTCTGTTAAATGACCCGAGTTACATCGAAGCGGCTCGCGCATTTGCGGAACAGATCATTCGCCATGGCGGTGCAACCGTGTCAGATCAATTCCAATTTGCGATTCGTCGGGCACTTTCGAGGCCGATTACCCCTGCGGAATCCGAGGTTTTAGCTCATCTGCTGCAGGCTCATCGGAATGAATACAAAGCCGATCCGGCGGCAGCCAGTGAACTGCTCTCAGTTGGTGCCAAGCCCGTCCCAGCGGATCTCGACCCCGCCGAACTGGCGGCTTGGACCAGTGTTTCAAGGGCGATCTTGAACCTGCATGAAACGATCACACGCAACTGAAATCAGATTCTCATCGGGATTCAGTACGACATGTATGACTCGGCGATTCTCATGATTGTGCAGAACTCTACCATTCATACCTTTGCAGACAGTCATACCTTTGCAGACAGATTTCACGGGAACAGAAACCATGACTATTCCAGCTTCCATTGCTCGTCGCTCATTCTTGCAGACTGCGGGAGTCAGCCTCGGTTCGATCGCCCTCTCATCACTGCTCAAAAAAGAGGGGTACGCGGCGGACGCGAAATCGAATGCTGCCGCCGAAAAATGGACTGGCACACTTCACCCGACCCATTTTCCCCCGAAGGCAAAACGAGTCATCTGGTTGTACATGGCGGGGGGAATGACCCACATTGACACCTTTGACAACAAGCCGAAACTGGCCGAACTCAACGGTCAGGCGATGCCGGAATCGATCACGAAGGGGCAACAGATTGCGCAGCTTCAGGGGCAAAAGCTGAACTGCTTTGCACCGCAACACCCCTTTAAGCAATGGGGCGAGTCCGGACAATCCATGGCTGAGATCTGGCCGCATCTCGGTGGCAAATGTGCCGACGACATTTGTATTGTCCGATCGCTGTTCACTGAAGCGATTAATCATGATCCCGCTCATACCTTTATGAACACCGGATCGATGAATGCGGGACGCCCGGCGATGGGCTCGTGGCTGTTATATGGATTAGGGTCCGAATCCGAGAGTCTTCCCGGGTTCGTGGTGATGGTTTCCACTGGGGGCTTTGGCCAGAAGCAGCCGATTGCCGCACGGCAATGGCATTCGGGGTTCCTACCGGGACAATTTCAGGGTGTCGAATTCCGTGGCACGGGGGATCCGGTGCTGTATGTGGGGAATCCGAAAGGTGTCAATTCCAAGCGCCAACGAGATGTGGTGGATGCGGTGCAGTCCTTGAATGGTTTGGCAAATGTGTCATTGGATGATCCGGAAATTGCCACCAGGGTGAGTCAGTACGAACTCGCGTTTCGCATGCAATCCAGCGTGCCCGAATTGATGGATGTCCGCAGTGAGCCCCAGCATATTTTTGATTTGTACGGCACCAAAGGGGGAGACGGCTCGTTCGCGTCGAATTGCCTGTTGGCGAGAAGGTTGGCGGAACGAGGAACGCGGTTCATCCAACTGTACCACCGTGATTGGGATCATCACGGTGCCGTCAAAGAACACTCGGCTGGCACCGCTCGCGAAGTCGACCAGGGGATCGCGGCCTTGATCACCGACCTGAAGCAGCGGGACATGCTCAAAGATACTTTGATCGTGTTTGGATCCGAGTTTGGTCGCACGCCGATGGCGCAGGGGAATGGACGGGATCACCATCTGGCAGGGTTTACCATGTGGTTCGCCGGCGGAGGCTTCAAGCCAGGGCTGAGCTACGGAGCGACGGATGAGTTTGGCTACCACGCCGTCGAAAACCGCGTCTCGGTTCATGATATTCACGCAACACTGCTGCATCAATTGGGAATTGATCACACAAAGTTCAGCTATAAATTCCAGGGACTGGATTCAAAGCTGACCGGCGTCGAGCCTGCGCGCGTGGTGACTGAACTGCTGACTTAACGGAACGGGTTTCGTGGAATCGATCGGCGTTCTGTTCCCCAACAGTTTGAAATCCAACAGTTTGACACTCGAACAATCTTCCCCCAAATCGATGTTCCCCTCCTCAAGAAAGAGTGGTACCGGGGAAAATCAAAAAATAGCCACCCGAGATGCTCTGCAAACAGAATGAAAAAATCCCGCGAGATCTTGAAATGATCTGCCTGAAATGTCTCGCAAAAACGCCACAAAATCGCTTCGCACAGGCTATTGGCCTCGCTGAGGACTTACGTCAATTTGCCAAACATCATCAGGTGGTCCAGCGCAGAATGGGTCCCCCTGAAACTTGGTTGCCTGAGTGTTCTGATCAACCCCCGCTAGCCCGATTGCCAACCTGTTAGAGGCTGCTCGCAACGCAGTCACTGTCCGGATGTCTGTCCGTCTGAACCTGAGCGAATCTCAAGACCTGAGGGACTATCCCGCCAATCGTTCTTCTGTCGTCCCCGCAGGAAGATTTCGTGAGGGTAAATAGATCGGCTTGATACCACGCTTTTCAAACAGCTTTGCGTAATGCAAGTGACTGGTAAAGACCAGAAGCTGCTGGCCATTGCGGGTGAAATCCAGCAAGGTTTCGACTGCGGCTTCCGACCGATCCTGGTCAAAGTTCACGGTCACGTCATCGAGAACCATGGGGAGATCGATGCCGTTTTTGGCAAACGCTTTGACCATGGCCAGTCGAATGGACAGGAATAGCTGCTCACGCGTTCCACCACTCAGTTGCTCGGCAGGTCGCGAATCCCCTTTGTCGTCGTCCACAAACAGTTGCTTACGACCCAGCGGAGTCCAAAGGTGGTTGTACTTTCCCAGCGTCAGTTTTTGCAGGAACGGAATGGCGGCGGCAAGCATCTCGGGCTGATGGGCTTGCTCGAATTGCGTGGCAACATCTTCGATCGCTTCTTCTGCCAGTGAGGCCGAGTACCAGGTATGCCAGGCTTCGTGGAGATTGGTTTCCACCTGTGAGAGCTCGCGGCGCACGCGGGTTCCGCGTCGATCCTGTTCGAGCTGCTTCAACTCTTGTTTGATCGTCCCCAATTGCTCGAATGTTTGTTGAAGCAAGTGTTCAAGTTCTTCATGCTCTTGCTGGTAACGTTTCACGGTTCCCGCAGCATCTTTGGGATCATATTTCAACAAATCCTCTTCAATGAAGACCAGATCCGGTTGCGATTTGATCAAGTGATCGAACTCGCGCGCCGTTTGCTCTAACAGCGATTCGACGGTTTTCCGTCGTTCCATCAGTTGGAGTCGCTGATTCAATTCCGAGCGATGGGTGATGCCCGCCAATTTGAGCAGAGCATCATAGCTGTGCTGCAGTGCCTCTTTTTTTCGCTGAAAATCGGCCGCTTCGCGTCGACACTGGATCTGTCGTTTCTCGAGTTGTTTTTTCTCGTGCGATAATTCACGAGCCGTACGCAGCTCACTTTCCCACAAATCCACTACTTCTGAAGGGTTCGAAAAATTCAGATCCGGGCGTTGCATGCGATGGCCCAGGTCCTCTACCTGCCTGCGAAATCGGTCAAACGAATTTTGCAAGTCTTGTGATCGTTCAATCGTCGCCAGATGACTCCGTCGGTGATCGCGCGCCCTGATGACTTGCTTCCAATGTTCAAAGGCGGGCTCGATCTGAACGGTTTCATCGAATCCCAAAGTCGTCAGTGTCTGGCACCAGTCTTTCCGCGCGCGGCTCAGGTCACGTTGTTGCAACTGCAATTGACCACGGAAGAGGCTCAAACGCCGCCGCACTTGAAGAATTCGGCGGAATTCCAACTGGGCGCGTTCGAGATCTGCGGATCTGCGGGCGGCTTGGGCGAGCAGATCACCGGTCATGAGGTCTTGAGTGGTCAAGCGATCGCCCCACCATTGGCGCAGTCCACTTTCATCAATAAAGTTTTGAACGTGGGCCAGAATGGTTCGCCGATTGCCATCACTTTCACGGCGCTGATTTCGGAGATCTGCGACTTGGTCTTGTACGTGATGTTCAAAATGGGTGCGGAAGGCCCAGGCCGTTCCTCCGGCGAAGACGGCGAGCATTACAAAGATCAGGCCAACCAACCAACCGGAAAACACGGCGGCATAAACTCCGGCGACAAATAATGATAATCCTGCGATCGTGAACCAAGCCAGAATCCCGTAAATCCAATCCGGGATCCCATGTCGATCGTGCAGTCGTTCGAGTTGTTGATCAATTCCGAGGGATTGCTGTTCATAAAGTGTTGACTGGGAATGCCAACGGCCCAGTTCAACCAGTTGATCCAGTCGTCCCTGCGCGACATCAATCGATTCGCTTAAGGCCGTTGTCGGAACTCCATATTCCTGTAATTCGGTCCGCAGCTGAAGCTCTTGATCTCGGACACGTAAATTCGCCTTACGGTAACGACGCTGCATGCGACGGGTTTTTGCGTCCAATTCCTGGTATTCCCGTGCGGCCTGCACAAATTGGGCGTGCGCCTCAGGGGAATCTTGCACGGCGTCCAAACGTTCAAGCGACCATTGTGAACCGAGCGTGTCGAGATCCTCGTTCAGTGTGCGTACCTGAACTGATGCCTGTCGCGCTAACTCTCGCACCCGAGGTTCGACATCGCGAATGAGTGCTCGTTGCTCCACGAGGATCTGGACCGCACCGGAAAACCGCCGAATCTCGGGATCGATCCGAATCTTGGACAGTTTTTGGCTGATTTGAGCCACCTCGGTCAATTGTGACTCGCGCGCCAGAGTCGCGGACTGGATCTCGCTTTCCAGTCGCTCAATCTGATTCACCCCATCCGCAGGAAAGCGGCTGAAGTCTGGCAGCGAGGTCAATTCCAAGCGGTACTGGCGACAGCGTGACCACGAGGGGTGGATTTTCTCGAAATGGCTAAAACCGCGTAAATTTTGCTGCAATTCCGACTGTCGCGCGCGTTGCTTCAATATTCGGTCATCGAGCTCTTCTTTTTTGCGTAGTAACTCACGAAAGCGATCTCGCTGACGTGCGGTATGTCCCGATTGCCGCTGGAGTTCCTCGCGTCGCTTCAACAACTGGGGAATCAGCGAATCGGGATTCTTGGAAAGAAGTCGTGACAGTTCTTGATTGGCTCGATTGGGAAGTTCCATGAGCACGCGACCTTGTGGGCCGAGAGTCATGCCATACAGATGATCACCCACCTGATCAGCGGTGAGTGTCGCAAACTGTTGGAGTTCGGGCAGTCCGACCGCAAATACGGATTCAAAGAGTTTTTCATCCGTGGCAGCGAGTAACTCTTCCATGAACGCCAGCGTCGAATCCCCCGCGGGGATTCCATTCACAGACAGAACGCCCGAGTTTTCGCCAAATCCCGTCCGTCGGATTTCAAATTCCTGTGAACGATGTTCAACACGTAAGAGTCCCGACTGGGAATCACGGTGCGATCTTTTCTTTTTTCCGAGCAAATGTTCATCCGGAGGATACCCGTACAGTACACCACGTATGAAACGCAGCAGGGTTGTTTTACCCGCCTCATTGGGGCCGTAGAACACCGTCAACCCATCCCGATTCAACGGCTGTTGATAGTTCTGCCAGACTCCAAATCGCTCGATTTCAATTCCGGTGATCCGCATCGTCTTTATCTCTCGCGACAATAATGGAAACAGTGCAGAAAAACCCAGTTCACTTTTTTGCGATCGAAGAGAACCATTTCCAACCCAACTGATTTGCCCGCTCTGTGACCTGCTCGGGGGTGATGGTTTCAGCCCAATGCTCCCAACCACCATTCACAACATCCCCCACCCCCGCCTGACTCAACCACTTTCCGAAAGTCGCCCGAGTCTCCGGTGCGCGATGCTGAAGAGCGAGCAGGTATTCGGTCAACACCTCTCGGTGAGCCGGTTCGATCAGTGTCAGGTCAGATTCAAGGGGAATCACGCGGTGCAAACACCGCAAACCGTCCGGCTGATCGCTGATTCGAGTCAAATGTTCGGCAAGTTCGCTCGCCGTCGCATCAGACTGCCAGCCATGTGCATCACCTGCAGACCGGTCCAATTGCCATTCAATCAGGCGGAGCTGTTCACCGTTTACGTGCGGAAGTTTTTCGAACTGGGACAGCATGCGTTCCAACAATTGATCCTGGCCGGGATGCTGATCAATGGATTGCTGGAAAGACTCCCAGCGGACGGGTGCCACAGCAATTCTTGTGATTTTGGTTTTTCGCTGTGCGTCCACTTCCAGTAACGTCACCCCTCGTGCCCCGGTCTCCAGACGACTCATTCCTTGAGGCGCGGATTGAGCGTGAATTCGATCATCAACGATCGGCAAGGAAATGCCATCAATCCCTGTGGGACAAGCCAGCCAGTCGATTGCGGCCTGCCGCGCCATGACCTGCTTCGGTTGATGGGAATGATCCGTGATTCGGTCGGTTAACAGCATGCCGATCACAAACGGTCGATCCCCCTGAGCCGTCATTCGCCCGTTCAAAAGACCGATGAGGTGGTGAGGCTCGATCGCCGACTCGGAGACCACCGGTACGACAATCGCCAATAATTTTCCCTGATTGGTGAGTTCAACGGGCGTCCCATTGGCGTTTTCAAAAATGGTGACGTTACTCGGCAAACGAGGAAGCTCCAGCCATGCGGCGACGGGATCCAATTTGCCGGGGGCAATCAAAACCGGAATCTGCCGCTCGTTCAGGCGGTTAAATCCGTCCCACAGCGCCACTTCTGCTGCAAGACTGGGATAGCTTGCGTCAAACGTGTTACCGGTGATGAGTAACGCATCGACATTTTTTTCGATCGCCGTCGTGATGATTCGCTCGAATGCCAGCAGTGTGGCCGACTCGACAATCTCGCGAATTTCGTCTTCCAGCGGCCCGGTGGTGCGGAGCGGGCAATCGAGCTGCAAGTTTGCGGCATGCAATATTCGAAGTGATTTCACGGCCATTCTGGCGTCCATTCCCAAAAAACCACAGCAGCAAAAACTGCCAAAGTTCAAGCCTGTTCACCGCACAGTCCCTGCGCGACTCGCCTCAAGTGTACTATCAGTCCATCTTTCGGAAAACCCTGAAAGCCCCCATTTTTCGAGTCCTTTCATTTTTTCGGTCAGAAGAATTTGGCAACGGTACGAAGGAAACATCGGTGATTCGATCAACCGCAATCGCTCAACGCTTACAAAAATGCCTCTAAATTTTTTCGCAGGTCGAATTCACTTCCCGAAAAACTTTGCCTCACGAAAATCACGGGGATTCCTGGCCGGAATCCTGTTCCGACAGAAAATCCAGGTAGAGATTTTCGACTTTAGTTCGTGCCCAAGGTGTTTTCCTGAGGAATTGCAGGCTGGATTTGATCGAAGGATCGAACAAAAAGCAGCGAATCGGAATGGACTGACTCAGCTCGTCCCAGCCAAACCTCTCAACAAGTTGCTCGAGCATCATGGCGAGCGTCACGCCGTGCAAGGGGTTATTCGAATGAGCAGCGGTCATAAAGAGTTTCAGTCAAGTGGTTGTTCGGGGCAAGTCACAGACCAAATCGTAGAAAACTTGCGTAAATTTCGCAAATTGTCACTCATTCGGTAAATTTATAGACCAGAACTGCCGGAGAAAACGCCGATATTGATCATAACGATTACTTCAGAGCAGTTGGTCCACTTCGGAAGGTTATCTCATGGATCGCCGAGCATTTTGCCATCAATTGATTGGTGCTGGTGTTGTCACCGGGTTCTGGTCAAGTCTTGCCGAGGCGGCACCGGCAGTGTCTGCGACATCCGGAGCCGACAAAGTTCATTGGCAAAAGAGTCTCAGGTCGGCTCAAAAAATGGCCCTGCAACAAAACAAACCCATGATGATTGTTTTCGGGGCCAACTGGTGTTCATTCTGCCGCAAACTGAATCGAGAAACCCTGGCTGACAAGCGGGTTGCGGGATTGATCGAGCGGGAGTTCATCCCGGTCTATCTCGACTTTGATAAAGAAGCCAAAATCGCCAAAGTTCTGGAAGTCGAGCGTCTTCCCTGCACCGTGTTTTTGACACCCCAGGCGGATTTGCTCTTGCGGACCGAGGGGTATGCCAACGCCAAAGACTTTCAGGCCGCGATGACGAATGCCTTGGAAAAAAAATCGGAAATCCAGCAGGTTCGTGGAGCCGGATCTCCTCGCTAATTCTCGTGCCGCTTGATTTTTACAATCGGTTGATTCAGAACGGTTGCTTCGACCCGCAAACCTGAACTTGACCCGCAAACCTGAATCAAGCCTCGCTTCACTCGCATCCTTTCGAACAATCGGCAACAATGGGTTGCAGCGGCTGAGGGCTTTTAAGCCTGAAGTCATGGTTGTCGAATTTGGATGGAGTGGCTGGAATGAAACTGTCGGGCAAGAACGCGTTAGTGACCGGGGCATCACGAGGAATTGGACGGGGCTGTGCCATTGAGATGGGACGTGCCGGTGCGAATGTGGCGGTGAACTACCACTCGCATGCCGACGAAGCCGAAGATGTTGCCAAACAGATTCGTGCATTTGGAGGCAAGGCCATTACCTTGCAAGGGGATGTTTCGAATCGTGTCCGCGTCGAGGAAATGGTGGCGGAAACAGCAAGTGCATTTGGGTCACTTGAACTGTTTGTCTCGAATGCCGTCTACAGTGATCGCCAACTGATGTTGGATGCCGACCTGGATGGCTTCCACAAAACCATTGATGTCGGCATGTGGGGCGCGTTTTACGGATTACGTGCTGCAGCCCTGCAAATGGTCAAACAAAAATCGGGTGGCTCGATCGTCGTGATCAGTTCGCCACATGCCGTGATTCCGATCCCAACAGCGATGGCTTACAACATGGCCAAAGCAGCGATTGATCACATGGCCCGTACCGCGGCGATCGAACTGGCCGAACATCGCATTCGAGTCAACATTGTCCACCCCGGCTGGATCGACACCCCCGGTGAACGCAAGTTTTTCACCGAAGAACAAATCACCGAAGGGGCAAAGACACTTCCCTGGAAGCGACTTGGAAAACCCGATGAAATTGGCAAGGGGGTCGCCTACGTTCTCAGTGACGATGCTGAATATATGACCGGAAGCACATTGACTATCGATGGGGGTGTCAGCCTTCCCTGGTGGTCGAATCGGGCGGATGGGTCCATGTAGTCTGCTCCCCTTTTATGACGGTTCCGATGGACGTATTGCAACGAATCCTGGCGTGGTATCTCGGCCTGCGCGCTCCACGCCCAGGTGAAGGGACATCGTGGCGTTTTGGCTACCAGTGGCCTGCCCCGCTCTGGGTCTTGTGGGTGACTGCCGCCATCGCGGTGGTATTCATCGTGGGCCTTTATCGTCGGGATGGCCGATTATTAAACCGGGGACAACGAGGCCTGCTGAGCGGTCTCAGGCTGGCCGTTTTTTTTCTGATCGCCAGTCTGTTGTTTGAGCTCAGTCTCACCATTGAACGGACGGGACTGCCGATTGTCGCTCTCTTAATCGATACTTCAGCCAGCATGTCGCTGCAGGACCAATATCCCGCGGAGTCAAAAACTGCCCGTTGGATCGCCACGTCCGGCCAATCCAAAAATGCGGAAACGGATCGACTAGGACTGACTCAACGCCTGTTATTACGCAACGAGGGGAAGTTCGTTCGCGATCTCGAGCAGCGACATCAGTTGCGGATCTATCGATTTTCCGAGACTGCGTATCCTCTGGATTGGGGTCGCAGCAATGACGAAACGAGCCTCGAGTCGAGCCCCCCGTTTGATCTGGATCAGCTCACACTCGCCATCCAGGGACTGCGTGCCGATGGAGACCAGACGCGGCCGGCCGTGGCCGCGAAAAAAGTCCTTGGCGATCTTCGCGGAACTCCTCCTGCGGCCATCGTCTTTTTAACGGATGGGATTGCGAGCGAATCCGAAAACGACAAACTGTCAACCATTGCGGAAACGGCTCGTCGGAAGGGGGTCCAGCTACATATTGTCGGTTTGGGGAACAATTCGGCCTCACATGATCTTTCCCTGTTTGATACGCAAGTCGACGAAGTCGCGTTCGTGGGGGACCCCATTCTCTTTCAATCCAAGCTTCGCAGTTTTGGTTTCGCGGGAAAGCTCGTCACGCTGCAACTCCGTAAAGAGGGAGAAAACGGCGTCCTCGCAAAACAACAGGTGACGGCCCCTGCGGATGGCCAAACGATTCCCGTCGAACTTTCCTATGCATCGCTGATCGCTGGAGAATTTGATTTCGTTTTAGAAGTCGTCGAACAAAGCGAGGAAACCAACCGCACGAATAACTCGGAAACTCGGCATGTCAGTATTCGCGAGGAAAAGATCCGAGTCCTGTTGGCCGATCAGCGCCCACGCTACGAATTTCGATTTCTCAAGCAGTTGTTGGAACGGGATAAGTCGATCGAGCTCAGCACACTGCTGCAGGAATCGGATATCGAATATACCCAGGAAGATCGAACGGCGATTTCCCATTTTCCCGTCAAAAAAGAAGAGCTCGCCAAATTCGATGTCTTAATTCTTGGCGATTTATCACTTCCCAAACTCGGCAATTCGGTGCTGGATAACATTCGAGATTTTATCATTGAAAAAGGGGGCAGTGTGGTCTTCATTGCCGGTACCGAACACAATCCGCAGACTTTCGCCGGGACACCGTTGGAAAACCTGCTCCCCTTCGAGACCGCCAGCGTAAAAATGCCCGGAAATACGACATCCGAGAGTTACCATCCGGCATTGACGCTGGAAGGACAGAAAGGGAATACGCTCTTTCGACTCGGAAACAGCGAATCCGATAGCTTGAAGATCTGGAATGGCTTGCCCAATTTCCAATGGCTGGTGGAACTGAATAAATTGAAGCCAGGAGCCCGCGTATTTCTCGAGCATCCTAACCGAATGGGATCGCAGGTCCGCCTCCCCGTCATCCTAATGCAGCAAGTTTCGGCAGGAAAAGTTTTGTATCACGCCACAGACGAAACTTGGCGATGGCGGTTTCGGACGGGAGATCTTTACTACGGCCGTTATTGGATTCAAACGATTCGATACCTCAGCCGTGGTCGTTTAATTGGAAAAGATCGAACTGCAGAACTGACTGCCGACCAGCGGATTTATCAGCGAGGCGAGCCGGTCACACTGCGAGTCAAATTCCTGGACGAGAAATTCATTCCCCCCGACAGCGATGGTGTCAGTGTGATTGTCGAGCAAAAAAATCAGGGACGGCAAACCCTGAAATTAAGCCGACTACGCGAACTTCCCACGGCCTTTGAAGGAGTATTGAATCAGCTGGGCGAGGGAACCTTTCACAGCTGGGTTTCACAACCGGCATTCAAGGAAGCCCCCCCTGCGGTCGATTTTCGGGTGGAAAACCCTCAACGGGAACTGTTGCGTCGGGGGATGGACCAGTCAGACCTGCAAAACTCCGCAAAAACATCGAATGGCCGATTTTATACGCTCGATGATGCCGAACGACTTCCTGCCGAAATTCCGCGCGGAACACCCATTTCATTGGATACGGATCAACCGATCCCACTCTGGAATCGCTGGGAATTATTGAGTCTGATCACACTGCTGCTGACGGCGGAATGGCTATTACGCAAACGATGGAAACTGGTCTAGGGCGGCCAATCTCATTTCCTCGCTCTCACTCTGCGTCAAACCCTCATCTTACGTCGGATTCGTCGGTAGTAACATGAACAGCCCGCACTGCAAACGGCAGTACGGGCTGTTCAAAAACAAAATCCAAATCGGTTGCCCAACTCAGCGGCTGCTGTAGTTCAGCGGCTGCTGTAATTACGACGACGTGGCGGACCGCCGGGACGATTTCCCTGGGCCGGATGTCGATCGTCTGGGGCGCCTGGCGAACGGCGAGGTGGCATTCCTGCATGCCCACCGGTGTTTGCACCTTCTGCGGGACGAGCGGGACGATGCTGCTCGCGATCATTGAACTCATGATTGACTGCTGTGGGTGCAGGAGCCGCCATGAGCGTCGGGATCTTCTGGATTTCAATTGGCTGCCGAATGGCTCGTTCGATCGCCCGTAGTCGTGAACGTTCCGAGGGATCGCAGAATGTCAATGCGATACCGCTCGCTCCAGCACGACCTGTCCGTCCAATCCGATGAACATAAGATTCAATTTCGACGGGCAGATCATAGTTGATCACGTGCGAAATCCCATCGACATCAATCCCGCGGGCCGCAATATCGGTCGCGACCAGCACTCGCAAGCGATTTGACTTAAAGTCGGCCAGCGCCCGTTGTCGCTTCGACTGTGACTTGCCTCCATGAATCGTATCCGCCCGCACTCCCGCCTGCATCAAATGCCGCAAAACCTTGTCGGCTCCATGCTTCGTCCGGGTAAAGACGAGCGCCCTGGTAATGACCGCTTCGGACAGCAGCGTCTGCAGCAGGCGAGGCTTGTTGGATTGAGGAATGATAAAGACCGATTGCACCACGGTTTCCGCTGCGGTTGCAACGGGAGTGATTTCCACCGTGACCGGATTTTTCAGCAGCGTCGACGAGAGCTCGCGGATTTCCTTTGGCATGGTTGCCGAGAAAAACAGCGTTTGTCGAACCTTGGGAACCCGTTCCGCAATGTGCCGAATGTCGTGGATAAATCCCATGTCGAGCATGCGGTCGGCTTCGTCGAGCACAAACGTCTCGACATGGCTCAGATCAACATGCCCCTGTGCCATCAAATCGCACAGACGTCCCGGCGTGGCAACGACGATATCGATTCCACGCTGTAAGGCACGGACCTGCGGTACCTGACTGACGCCACCAAACACGAGCGTATGGCGAATGTCGGTATGCTTGCTGTAAGCAAGAATACAATCCGCAATTTGAATCGCTAATTCTCGCGTCGGAGCAAGAATCAGGGCACGAATCGGGCGACGAACCTTGGTCGATACGACACCCGACTCCATCAATCGATGAATGATCGGCAAGGCAAAGGCTGCTGTCTTTCCGGTACCGGTTTGTGCACAACCAAATAAATCTCGACCTGCCAAAACATGCGGAATCGCTTCCGATTGAATGGGGGTCGGAACTTCGTAACCTTCAGACTTTACTGCGTTCAGAATGGGCTCACAAAGCCCGAGATCAGCAAAACTCAACGAAAACTCCAAGCTAGCCGTCGGAAGCAAATTTTGACGACAAAACACGGTCAGAAGAAACGAAATCGGCCCCAGCAAAGCATGTTGAAATCAGCCAATTAAGGCGAACAAGCAACAAGGACTGACCGACTCGAACGTTCTTAAAACGGAACATTCAACAGCCAATCTGTTTTGCGATGGAACCAGACCCGTCCCACGACTGTGCTTCGCACCAAGGAATTTGGCATGAGGCTGCGCGATAAGGAACCCGCGAGTCTGGGATAATCGACTCTGCTCATACCAAGCAAAATGATGCTGGACACAAACGGATGCAAAAATCCCCTCTTCCAACGCATTGCTCGCGGGGCTCAGGACGAGATGTGTTGGACGCAAACAGCGTCCACAATAAAACCCATCGCACCCTGAAAGGGTTTACCCGATGGATCACTCGATCGTCCAAAGGATAGATAGAGCCGAAGCTCTGATGGCGGGATTATAGCGGCCTCTCGCAACAAGTATAGTGGGGAGTTCACCAGTTCGCGGAAATTCGCAGAAATTCCGCGAACTGGGTGGGGTAGGATGCTTTCTGAGCCCACCGTTTGCTCACGATTGGACTAGGGCTTGGGCTTTCGAGCGTCACCCGGTGCAATCCTTCTCAAGTCAGGATGTGTTGTCGCCGCTTCGATAAAGCGAATCGCATCCTGCACGGCAGAGACCCGACGATCGTTCAGTTCCCCCGCAGGGAATTCTCCTTTTTTGCACTGGGCGTGAAACTCGTCAATCAATTCCCTCAGTGCCGGAACGGCTTCACGAGCTGCAGTCCCGTATTCTTGAATTTCTTTCATGATTTCACCGGTACGGTTTTCACTTCCATGACCCCCTTGAGTCTTGGCGAACTGCACACCCGCTTCGACTCCTTCCTGAAAATGATATTTTGTCAACGCTTTAAACCCTGCCATGCGGATTTCATTGCTGAACATGGTGTCTGCGGGACTGGGTGTTTTGACTGCGGAAAAAATATCCCCTGACAAGGCCTGAACGTCCTCTGCACTTAAACGTCGATCGATGAATCCTCTAAGTGTCGCCCGGGCCATTCCATCCGCATTCCGCGAAACGGCTCGAATTGCCGGATAAATCAATTCCCGATCCGCCGACATCACATGGTCTGCCAAGGGCCCCGCAAACAGGGCCGCTGCCAACTGGCCGTGGGTTAACTGGATCGGATCCGCCCAATTGATCGGCCGTAGGGGCTCTGTGGTCTCGGCAATCGCTTGCAGAATTTCCGGAATGGCGGATTTGGCCTGGCCTCCCAGCTTCCGAATGGCCTGGGCGGCTTTGAATCGCAACCAGCGATCCGGATGGTGCAGCAGGCGAATGAATACCGGCAGCGCAGTTTTTTCCTGCAGAAATCCCAGGGTTTCGCAAGCTCCCTGGCAAACGGCGATTTCCGGCCCCTCTGCCAAAACCTTCAGTTGAGCCACCATTCCTTTGGCTTCAGGCCTTTTTGATAGCTCTTCCGCAGCCCAACTCCGTACAATCGGGGACCAGTCGCTGAAGGCATGCACCAGTTCCGGCACACTTTTCTGCTGACGCTCAAGGTCAAAACGGGCCGAGGCAACCGCCTCAGAGACTTCCCGAGAAGTGAGTTGATTCGCGGGACTTGCCTGTTTCCCCGTAATAAACAGGTTCTTTAAAGGCAACGAATACGTCAGAACGTATGTTGCTGCGGGACTGAGGCCGTAGTAGCTACTCGCACCCTCATAGGTATTTCCCTCTGTGCGTCCGCCGCCGTATTGTTCTCCCCCATCATAAGTGAACGAGCCATCAGGGCGACGAACCAGATCGAAATGCCACGAGGCCTCGCGGAAAAAGGCGGCGGCGGCCTCGGGTCCCCCCGTGTTGGCTCCCAGTGCTCCCCATAAGTAGCTGAACCCTTGGCCCGTATGCCCATATTCCCGATTCTGATAAGCGGCCGTACACATTTTGGCAAAGAAGCGTGTCTCTGGGTTTTTGTCACCCTGTGTAGCAAACATCAAGGCCGTAATCGCATTCTTGCCGTTGTTTTCGTGGTAAGGCCACGGCTCATGCTCACCGTAAGGAATGCTCCCCTTGTCGACAAAATAGCCAAAAAAACGGGAGGCCCGTTCGATTGCCGGATCAATTTCCGGATCGTCGATACCACATTTTCGCCCCATCACTATGGCCAGATTTCCCACCAACCCGGCCGCGTTCACGGGACCATAGGGGGGAATCGAGCCGTGAAGCTCGCCGCTCGCCGTCCGTCCGGAAATTCCATGTCCAAACGTTCCATACAGGCTTTGCCCCTTGGCGAGCGCGACCGTGTATTCACGGATCGCAGGAAGTACGGCTTCATCCCCCGTGAGCAAATAGTACTCACTGAGAAATAATCCCCGATATCCCCAATCCCAGACGAACATCCCATCTTTCAGTTCCAGCTTCAGGGTCCGGGGAGCCGTCCGGTGGGCGTACTCTCGAATCCGCGGCAGGTATTCCGGCTGGCCTGTCGACAACAGTGCCAGACAAGTCACCGCCCCCCACAGGTCATCGGTCAACGGTTCCTTCTCCAGAACCTGACAGGCGGCGGCCAAAATCCGCTTTGACTTCGGGCAGTCGTACGGAGCGGTGTCGGAATAGGTCCCCATGACCTGCAGCTTTAACTGAACATCCTCGGTTTTCCCGGCACGCCAGCGGGTGAGGCTCAGCATCCCCGAATTGGTCTCTTTTTCTGCCTCTTGAATCGCGATTGCGATCGACTTCCGGGCATCCGCGCTAAACGGTTTTCCCGCGACCCCCAAGATCACGTCATTGACTTGCAGGATTCCCGCTGCGGGGGTCCCCTCACCGACATGTGTCACCAGAATCTGTCGGCTGGCGGTCGTTGTCCGTCCCTGCGCACTGTCCAGAAAATCGGCGGGCTTAGTATAAATCCAGCCACGCAGCCCTGTCGAACCGAGGTTGTATGTCTGTGTTCGATCAACCGGAACACCTTGTGTCAGGTCAGGAGGAGCGGCTCGTCCAACCTGGCCAAAAACAAGCATGAATACAGCGATGATCCAGGTGTTTTTTCCCGGTCGAGAAAGCGTGTTCGTTTTCATGAAATCGCACTTTTCAATTCATTTCGGGGGAGGGACATCACCAAGAATCAGGGAGCTTAGAATCAACCCCACTAAGGGGTCTGCGTTTCCAGCGGAACATCACAAAAGGTCAGGACCGCAATCCGATTCGCACCGTAAAGCAAGTGATTCGGATTCCATGCGGCACTATCCAGATAGGTCAGCTTCTGACCCTTGGACGGTCCTTTCAGCTTCAGTTTCAGCTGTTTGCTAATTTTGGTTTCTGAAAGCGATTCGCCGGAAATAAACGGAACGCTGTTGTCGTCCAGCGAAAACTGATTGAACAGTTGATCGTCCCACTGCACAGGCTGATCAAACTCAATCAGAATCTCGTCTCGGGCTTGATTGGCAAACTTCCACTTGACGAGGTTTGGAGGAGTGATTGACGATGTGAATACCTTGCCGTAATTGTCACGCTCGACCAGAGGGGCAATCAGTTTGGCAAATTCCAAATAGCCCGCTTGCGGATAATGGCATCCCCCTGGAGGTTTGATGCCAACTGTCGACATGATGCTCATTCGGGAAAATGCGGTAGGGAGGTTGCGCTGGACTTCACGCAATCGATTGTCGGACCCATTGAAACCCATGGAACACGATTTTGGCCAGATTTGAAACACGTAGTAGTGTTGGAGATTGGGATAGTCCTGCTTCCATGCGGCCGCCAGATCGAGAAACAGCGGTCGGTAAGTTTCATATCCAAAACCACCCGTCGGACCATCAGCCCCTTGATCATTTTCTCCCTGATGCCAGAAAATTCCTCGAATGCCGTGAGTCAGCCGGGCTTCGGTGACACGCCAAAGTAATCGTCCGTAGATGGTGGACATCGCCAGCGGATTTTCGGGATCACGCTGGTGCTGATCGACGCGTGTTCCCCCTACCGCTCCGTTGATGATGCAGATGGGCATCTTGTGATTTTCCACCAATTGTCGAGCGAGCTCCATTCCCCAGTAACCAAGCTGCAGTTTTTCTTCATCCCGACTGCGATGCACTGCCTGGCCCCAGATGCGTACTCCCTGCGGATTCCCCGACATACTGCCAAAACTCCGGATCCATTCACTTCGGAACGTCTGTTCGCCACCCTCTCCCCAATCGGTTGCCACCGCATTCGACTGGCCATTGATCACGTATGCATCTCCACACACCAGGTCCCCGACGCGGTTCAGCACCGTTTCGGTCGCCCCCACCTGCTTGCCAAATTCCACCCGGTACTGAATCAATCCCGGTTTCAACTTCGCCGTCAAATGGTAGTTCTGATTCGAATCCAGCTTGCTCGTCGCTGTCGTAACCAGCTTGTCATTGGCATAGAGCTTCAGAAACACCGCGTCGGCGGGTTCATCCAGTTTGCCGCAATAAAACAGCGTCCCTTCGTTTTTGTCATCCCGCGCATAAAACTGATGATCGACCGGTTTTTCGTCATCACCCGGAGTCCGAACAACCCAAGGGTCGCTTGCCGGTTCAGTCACCGCGATCTGCACCTGCTGCTGGATGGGGCTTCCCCCGTTGCGGGCCGTTGCCACGACGGTGAGTGTCCCACTGTTTTGAGCACGCAAAAGTCGCAGTTTGCCCGGCGCGGTCTCACGAGTGACCGCCAGGTCCGCAACGCTCCACTCGTATTCGATCTGACGGGCTGCTGCCGATTTCAATTGATCCGGATTCGTAACTTGGGCCACGATTTCGAGGGGAGTCCGACCATCCCAATCGGTTGGTGCCTCGAGGCGAAATTCCGGATCTGCAATGGCTTCCCGGATCATGACCGGGATGTCGCGGGTTTCGATTTTATCGGGATAAATCGCCTGGAACCGCAGTGTCGCCAATTGATCCCCGGAAACACGTCCGGCATCCACGGTCACCTGAAAACGGTCGGTGGAAATCAGCGTCTCTTCCCCGTCTCGTTTCAGGGTCCAATAGACCTTCTGCGCTCCCCCTGCTCGTGCGGTCACGTCGACACTTTCCCCTTCGACCACAGAAACTTGCTCGGGTGTGACCGAAAAAATCTCTCCTTCTTGTACGAGGTGACCAGCTAAAGTTTGCAGAGGCTTTTGGTTTTCATAAGACAACCGCGCCCATTCCGGCGAGCGAACCACGTTTGACACACGGACTTCGTCGACATCACCGCTGAAGTCGTAATTGTCATACCAGCCACCGATCCACATGCGTGCGGGAGTTTTGATCGCCAGTGGCGAGGAATTCGTGCGGGTGACTCCATCCAAGATCCCGTTCACGTACAGCAGAGATTCACCGTTGCGGTAGGTATGCACCACGTGAACCCACTCAAACCTGGGTACGGGTGTCTTTCCCGCGACATCGGCACCCGAAAAGTAGCATTCCATCCGCACGTGGGGGGGACTTCGATAATTGAGAATCACCTTACCCTGAGCCTCTTCATTCCCCCAGCCGAGCACTCGTCCATTCGCCACTTCCGAACGAAACCAGGCTTCGGTGGTATTGGGTTTTGACTGGGTTGGAAAACCCGCAATTTTGTCCCCACAAAAGACCCCGCGTTGACCGGGGAAATGCCGAGCCTCGCCAATCATCCCTCGCACTTCGGTCGTTCCGGTATCTTTGCATTCCAACCGACCGGTTTCATCTTGAACAGGCCCGTTCATGTGAAACACGCACAAGTAACCATTCTCTTCGTTGAAGACCTGGTCGCCGTGTGACGCGGTTTTCGCTGCGGGGTTACCCCAGTACAGTCGGATGGTTTGTCGGGCATTCCCCCGAATTTGTGGAATCCGGATCCAGACAGCAGCCTCTCCCTTCACAGCATCCCAGGCTTCGATTTGAAACGGGAGCGGCGTTCCGGTTTCTGATGAAACCCTCAGGTCATCACCCGTGGGATTTGCCTGACGAAAATCCAAACTCTCGCTATTGAGTCTGACCAACAGCGGAAAGTTCTCGACAACAGCGGTCGCGGGTAATTCTGCCCCCTCGGGAGTTGTCAGTATTGTGAGCGAACCCGAATGTTTCCAGAGGCGATAATCCTCTCTCGGCAGAGCCGTTTGTGCATTTGCGGCATCCCCATGCCAACCAAAGTTCACGAACAAGGTAAGTATCAGGGGAAATACGGATCGACAACGGGATTGTGGCAACCGATTAAGATTCATGGTATCGCTCGTGATTCACTGGAAGGGGATCAGCGTCGTGCATTTGCGTGAATGCCAACTCAAACCATTGTTTATTGTACAAAACTCCGCAGCAATTGCCCACGATCAACAGAATGAAATCCCGCATTCCAGCCACGAATGTGTCGGAAGTCAATCCACCAACCGCCAGCGGCCGATCAGCATGTTGCTACGGCGGATCGCCAACAACACAACATTGTGCAAAGAAATCGAGTTGAGGGGCGTTTTTGGGGTTGAATCGCTTTTGAGAGGGACGAATTGATCAGGCTGCATCGACCGTCGTCTGCAGAATAATTATCATGTCGCCATGTCCTCTACACCCTCACAATCCGTTCTCGGTCGACTGGCGGGAACTGCAGTCCTTGTCGCACTCGGTACATTGCTCACCGCGACTTACTTTCAAACGGCATTGTCATCCCGGCAACTCGCGTCGAATTTTGTCAGCCCCCAGACCTGGTACGCCATGGCTCACCGCAGCCCAGCCCCCCTCGCTGGCCAAACGGCACCGGAATTTGTCAATCTTCCTTACACGTTCACCTTGATTCCCTGCGCTGTCGTTGCGGTACTCACGTGGCTTTGTGGTGGTTTTTTCCTGGCGCGACGCCCCGGGTTAAGTTGGACTGAGGGGCTGATTCGCTGGGGGTGGTGGGGGTGGCTCTGGTGGTGTCTGGTTGATGTCTGGGAATGGGTGTGGATCGTTGCCGGGGGAGCGGGGCTCGAATCCCTGATTGGGATCCTGAGTGTCACACCTCAGTTCTGGTTTGCAGGGTGCTTGGCGGGATGGATGACAACCTGGTTGACGCTCAGTTCGCACGTCCCCCTGATCAACTCGACCGATCCCGCGCCATGGCCCTCTTGGCGACTTTGGCTTGCCTGCGGTCTGTACGTCGCCATTTTTACGACGATGAATCACAGGCTCTATGCCAATTTGCTGGTCCCACATGGCGACTCGGTCATGTACGAAGAGCACCTCTGGAACCTGCTGCATGGCAAAGGGTTTCGCAGCTATCTGGATCGTGGACTGTTCTTTGGCGAACACATTCAGTTCGTACACCTCTTCCTGATCCCGATCTATGCGATCTGGCCGTCACATCTGCTGTTGGAAGCCTGTAGTTCGAGTGCGCTCGCTCTGGGGGCCTGTCCGGTATTCTGGATGACTCGTCGTCATACCCAATCCGATCGCCTGGCGTTTGCGGCTGTGATCGCCTACCTGCTTTATTTTCCGATGCAGTTCCTGGACATCGAAATCGATTTAAAAACCTTTCGTCCCGAGTCGTTTGGAATCCCGCTACTGCTTGTGACACTCGATCAACTCGATCGGAGGCATTGGCTG
>CAMBQP010000035.1 GCA_945869955.1 Schlesneria paludicola DSM 18645 | reverse complement strand
TGACAGGTGCGACGAGCAGGGCCGCAAAGGGGATCAGATAAAGAAGGAACAACGAGCAAATGCGTCGGTCCATGGATCGATTCCTGAATGACAGTGCCGTTCGGTGATTGCGAAGAAAGATCCTGATATCAAACCGATCACGAAGATCTGCTTTGGCAAGTCCCCTTCGCCGAATCAATCTCAACGGGGAGAAATCTCAAGTCGTTGATGATCGTTCGTCCCGAATCTGAACCTGCAAAGCACCGAGCATTTTGGTGATTGCGGTTTCTTTGGCGTCGATCCCCAGGACATTATCAAGCACGAACGCGCGCGGTTCGTTGCTGGGGTGGATGATCAGACGTCCACAGCGAAGCAGCATGTACTCGAAGACATCGTCAATCTCTTTGCTGATTCGCAGGTTCGGAGCAGAGTAACGTTCGAGACTGCTCAAGAAACCGTGGTGATGCAGTAATTCGTTGGGGCGGACTTCCCAGTAATCAAACCGGATGTTGACGAAGACACCCACATAAATCAGCCCGAGCATCGTGGAAAAACAGACGTAAAATGTCGAATTGGCGTGAGGATCGATTTTTTCCAGAATACCCGTGACTGCCGGAATCAATTTGGGGAAGTAGATGGACATCAACATCGCCCCCAGTCCCAAAGTGACCAGCAAAAAAAAGACAATCAACGATGTGGTTCTGGGAAAATCGAAGGCGAGCACCACCAGATTGACAGTCATAATCGCCAGAAACAAAACGGTAATCGTCTGATTGTGGGGATGCGAAACATCATAAAAATAAGTGAGCACTGCTGCGATCAATGAGGCAAAAAACGTCGGATACAGCAAGATGATCTTGGGGTATGAAACCAGGATGATCGGCTTAACGTTGTCACCACCTGCGTCGACGGTTGATTTTTCGGCCACGCGAAACTCCTCTCACGAAAATTAAGTTCACTCGGTTAGGATAACCAGCTGAGGCCGATCATTCCAGCAGAGAGCGGAACGGCTGGCATCGCGAATTGGATCATTCACCAATCTGAGCAGGCATAAAATCCGAAAAAACCGCGAAATCCCATGGGGAAATTGGCAACTTCTGCAAAAAGTCACGGGATTCATTCGGCAATTCTGCAAAAAACTCGGAAAAACATGGGAAGAAAAGCAGTCGGTCTTCATTGACATTGAAAATGCCCTTGATTTAACTAGGGAACCCACAGAGGAACGCGGTTCCTCTCAGACATTGAAGTCGCTTTGGAAATGGATTTCGCAGACAGGATTGTCGCACCAGAGGAGAAAATGATGTCAGAGACTAAAAAGCCACTGAGCAAGACCGATGTGATCAACGCCCTCGCTGAGTCGACCGGTTTGACCCGCAAAGACGTTGGCAGCGTGATCTCGAGCTTGACCGAATTGATTGGTAAAGAAATCGGCAAGAAGGGACCACAAGTCTTTAACATCCCCGGATTGTTGAAGATCACCGTCATGACCAAGCCCGCCACCAAGGCGACGCAACGCGCCAACCCCTTCAAGCCTGGTGAAATGATGACCGTCAAGGCAAAGCCCGCCCGCAAGGTTGTCAAGATCCGTGCATTGAAAGCCCTCAAAGACATGGCTTGATCCATCTCTTTGATCGGTATCGACAAATAGACAGGCAGGGGGCTCAACCCCGCTGCCTGTTTTTTTTCATGCATCCTCAAGCGCCAACGCAAAAGCGAGTTCCGCCCGACTCAGATGGCACCGCATCTTCGAATGGGCGTTGTGATCGAATGGGTGCTGTGATCGCTGCTAACCGAGTAACTCGCGCACGACCTGCCCCCCGGAAACCAGCGGAACCGGTCGTCCCGGGCTGGCGAATAATTCCTGCCGTGAATCAATTCCCAGCAAATGGTAAGCGGTGCAGAGAATGTCTTTGGGATCAATGGGCCGCTGGATGACATCGGCGGCGGTCGCGTCTGAAGCACCGACGACCTGGCCCTGCGGAATGCCAGCTCCCGCGAATAACTGACTATAAGCACGTGACCAGTGTCCGCGACCTGGCGCTCCTGCACTGGTGATATCAAAATGGGGTGTCCGGCCATGTTCGCTCAGACAAAGCACCAGCGTATCCTTCAACAACCCGCGTTGTTCGAGATCGGTCATTAATGTCGAGAACGCGCGATCAAACGCGGGTAACAAAAAGCCCTTCATTCGTTCGTGATGATCGTAGTGCGTGTCCCAGCTTTCATCGGTTTGGCCGAATTCATCCCAAACCACGGTGACGAATTTGACTCCGGATTCGAGGAGACGGCGTGCCGAGAGACACGCTTGCCCGAAGAGAGTCATCCCGTATTGATCACGCAACGCAGCAGTCTCGGTGTCGATCGCGAGCGCTTCGCGGACCTGCGGTTTGGTCAAGAAGTCGATCGCCCGTTGCCGCTGGCGAGAATAGCTCTCGGCAGCCTTCGAGCGTGTCAATTGGTCCTTTTGCTTTTCCAGCTGGGACATCAATGTCGCTCTTCGGTCAAGGAGATCCAATTCGATGGTGGGGGAATCACCTGCACCAAATGTGAATCGGCTTGCTGGCGTGATGGCGCGAAACGGATCGCCAAATGGCGCTGTCCCTTGAAACTCGGTACAGATCGGATCGAACGAAGTTCCCAGAAAGCCTCCAAACGTGCCAGACCGTTTGTTGGGACGAGCAAATAAACTCTGCCGCCAAGGCAACTGAACATGATTGGGGATGCCCGGCATCGTCGGCTGCCACTCCCCCTGCTGCGACAGATAGTCGGTGACACTTCCCAGCGAGGGCCATTGGTCAGGATGTCGCTGCAATCCTTCAATCCGTTCGGTGCTGGGGTTCCCAGTGAGTGTGTACGAAGCGGAATGGATATTCCAGGGATGCGACATGGATCGGATCAGTGTGCATTGATCGAGAATTTTGGCCGTTCGCGGCAGATGTTCGCAGACTAGGGCTCCTGGAATCGACGAAGCAATCGGCGAGAAATCACCCCGAATTTCGCTGGGTGCAGCCGGCTTGGGATCAAACGTATCCAGTTGACTCCACGCACCGTAAATGTACAAAAGAAGACAGCGTTTGGCTCGACCAAATCCCGGTAAGCCATTCGATGTCAATTCGCTTGCGGCTTGCAGCGAGTTAAGGGAGTTAATCCCAGACAGCCCACACAAACCAAGCGCTCCCGTCTGCAGCAGCGCGCGGCGGCGAACTCCTTCGCGACAACGTTCGGCAGATCCCAGGATCGTAAGCAAGATCTCTTCTCCGCAATGTTGAGGCCGTACAGAAACGGCAACAAAGATATTCGAAGATTCGGTTTGCGGGACCGTTAAGGTCATTCAGCAACGTTCGGCTGCTTTTGTCGCAAATTTGACACCTTGACGGCGAAGGATCAGATTCTAACACATTCCCCGCAGTGATTACCACAAAACTCCATTGCCCATTCGAGCAACACGGCGGAGGAATGACACCCTCGGGTTCTACGGCGGGAATTTGATCGGCCCGTTGATCAGGCCTGAATCAGCCGTCATCACGGCAAATCATGGTGTTTCCCCGCCGCGGGCGGATCCCGTAGAAATTTTGATTTGGGCCAACGCGTTGAGTGCCCGCAGTCGGGCCTGAGCATGATCGACGATCGGATGGGGGTAGGTCTCACCCAGCTTGACTTCCGCCTGCCTCAGAATGGCCGCAGGGGCGGTCCAGGGGGCGTGGAGCCATGGCGTGGGGAGTTGTTTGAGTTCCGGCAACCAGCGACGCAGGTAATCACCGTCCGTATCAAATTTTTCCGACTGTAGCATCGGATTAAACACCCGAAAGTAAGGAGCGGCGTCAGCGCCGCAACCAGCGGACCATTGCCAACCCAGCGAGTTACTGGCAAGATCTGCATCGACCAGCGTGTCCCAGAACCAAGCAGCCCCGTCTTGCCATGGGATCAGCAAATCCTTGACCAAAAACGAGGCGACGATCATGCGGACGCGATTATGCATCCAGCCTGTCGTCCACAATTCTCGCATCCCGGCATCGACAATCGGAAACCCCGTCAAGCCTCGTTGCCAGGCGGCCAGTCCGACAGGATCGACCTGCCAGGGAAATCGGGAAAACTCTTTTCGTAGAGGTTCATTGGTTGTTTTGGGGAAATGGAACATCAGGTGGTAGGCAAACTCACGCCAGCCGATTTCTTTGAGAAAGGTCTCGATCCCTGTATTATCAGCCGAGCGGGCTTGTTGCCGGAGAACTTGTTGTGTTTCGTGCCAGATGGTACGAGGACTGATTTCGCCAAAATGCAAATGGGGCGAAAGCCGCGACGTCCCTCGCTGCGAAGGTTGATCACGAGCCACATCGTAGCCAAAAACAGCAGATTGTAGAAAACGCTGCAATTCACGTGTCGCGGATGCGGCACCCGGCTGCCAGGTGTGCTGGAGTCCCGTATCCCAGCGAATCGCTGGTTCCAGTTCGAGTTCATCGACCGTTAATGAGGCCGGCCAGCAGTTCGGAGCGGGGATTCGATCCGGTATCGGCTCGGGAAGGGGAGGCTCGGCGCGACTGAGACACGATTTATAGAACGACGTAAACACCTGATAAGGACGCCCCTCTTTCGTTGAGATTTCCCAAGGCTCGAATAATAACGTACTATTGTGGCTTTCGACGCGGATTCCCTGAGCACGAAACGCGGTTTTGATTTCCGTGTCGAATGCAATGCTCGCCGGTTCATAGCGACGATTCCAATTGATCGAGACCGCGTCGGTCTCATCAATCAATTTGGCGAGTTCACGCTGTGAATCGCCACGACGAATGATCAGCCGAGAGCCACGCGCCACCAATTGCTCGTTCAGTCGCTGGAGTGACTGGTGCAACCACCACCGACTGGCGGCCCCCAAGCTCCAATCCCCCTCTTCAGCAGGCGAATGAACATAAACCGGAATGACCGGTTTGCCACTGGCGATTGCAGCCAAGAGTGCGGGTTGGTCATCCAGACGCAGGTCTCGGCGGAACCAGACCAGACCGGATTGTGTCATGGAAGTCCCTTCATGTTGACTCGCTTGCAGTTGTCCCGCTTGCAGTTGTCCCCAGTTGGCGGACGGATCTGGCGAATTGTTCGAGTTGCTGCATGGTATCGCAATAATAGCAGTACTTGAGTCGCAATCGAATCGCTTCGTGAAACGCTCGGCCTCCCACGATCACCACGGTACCAATCGCTTGAGCCGTATCGCATAACGACTGAAAATCGACAACGAACTGATCTTCGTCAACAATGAACGAGGCGCAAATCCAAAAGATCTTGGGTTTCATCGACGTGATCGCCCTGGCCATCGACGCAAAAGGAATCGAGGTTCCGAGTGACGCGGCATTCAATCCCACATCCCGCAAAACAAGCTCGACCATTGTTGTCGGGATTGTATACGGATCCCCTTCCAGTGTCCCACCGCACGCGGTCCATGAAGAATCCGGATTCGGGAGTACGCGATGCAATTCAAACAGAATCCGTCGGATCAATTCACAAGCGCGTCGCTCTTGATAAACGTCGGCAGCCTGACATTCCCACCGCTGACCAATTTCGCGAAACACTTCGCTGATGACTCCATCACAGATTTCGCTGATCGAATGTTTGCCCAGATATAAATCAAAGATAATTTGTCTCGCCAACGTTTCCTGCCCGTGCATCAGCGCATTGACAAGCTGTTTTTCATGATGCTCACTGTGCGGGCCTGAGGCATCAGTTCGAGTTTGCATACCGATCAATTCAGGGAAAAGGATCGGGTGCTCCTGTTCCCGGGCAAACCGAATGATGCTGCTGAGTTGTAATCTGCGGTGACCGCCGACAGTTCGCACGGTCTCGATCACTCCCCTGTCACACCAGCGTTTCATTGAAGATTCGCTGACGCCGAGTGCTCGTGCCACTTGTATCGGGGAAAAAAGTTCGTCCACAAAACTGCCTGATCAAAAAAAACAGAAGTTGCCAAGTTGCCAAATACTCAGTGAGGGCATTTCACGATGTCGTAATCTCACGAAAAACGATCCGCCTTGCAGCCCTGTTAAATTTTTGCCATTCTTATCCATTCATGGCGTGAGATCTTAGGCGATCTCCACCCGAATTCCACTCGGTGTTTGAGCTGTTTGGGAAGTTCTTTCCGATTCAGCGTCGTAATTACGTTTGAATCGCCATTTTTGAAATCCCGCACGAAATTTCTGCAAATACGGCGATCGTTTTGCAGCGAATTCGCAAGAATTATGGGAATTCGGGTTTCATCAACAGGGATGGAATGACTTCGGTCGACCCCAACGTCAGCGTTTAAAGTTTTCATGACAACGGTCGCAGGCGGCGTGAGCCGCAGTAAAATGTTCCATGGCCGCGGAACCGTTTTGACTTCGAATGGCGTGTGCTGTTTGAGTTAAGCTTCGCTGCAGGTCCCTTGAAGCCAAATGCCAGAGAGGCCGTTCCTCGGCATTTTTCCATCGGTTTGCCTGTTCATCAATCGCCAACGCCAGAACCGCCATCATGGCAGCCTGGCGACTTTCCAAAACCGGTTCTTTGGGACGGCGCAACCCTTTGCGAATCAAGTCGGATCGGTCCCGCATGGCATCCATCAAGAGTCGCGGACTGCCGAGTTGCGACCAGTCGTATTCGATTTTTGCGATTGTCGAGCTCGCTCCATCGGCGTATCCCTTGAGTAACTCAAAACGACTTCGAGCATCTTGATAGGATCGAGTTTGTGCGAATTGCATGGCAGCGTCACGGATCGCTGGCCCCCTTGATTTCAGGGATGAGTCCTGATCATGTTCGGTCAAAGCCTGAGCGAAAATCGCTACCTGAACGGCCAAACGGCGAGATTTGGCTGCGGATTTCTCGAAGGATTCCTCCGAAACCAGACTCCGCTCAATTTCGACGATCGCCACCGGAATTTCGGCGGTGAGATCGTCAATCGAAACCACGTCAGAAAACTTGACTACGGGGGCGGCTGAAAGCGCTGTGGCTCCGACAAAGGCGATACCCAGCAACAGGCGGACAACCTTTGAGACCCGCTGATCTTGCCAATTCATCAGGGCATCTCCTTGAGTAAGGTCCCGCGCAGCACCATCATCGACACGGAAAAATAAATCACCAACCCCGTCACGTCCACAAAGGTCGCAACAAAGGGAGCCGAAGACGTGGCAGGATCAAGCCCCAACCGCTTCAATACAAAGGGAAGCATCGAACCAATTAACGAACCCCAGAGCACGATCGCCACCAGAGAAAGTCCAACGGCCACGGCCACTTGGAAAGAGTGCTCACCGTAGACATTCGAAAACATGCTCCAAATCACGATTCGCAAAAAGCCGATGGAACCCAGAATCACACCGAGAATCGCTCCTGAAAGTAATTCCCGGCGGAAAACGTTCATCCAGTCTCGTAAGCGAATTTCACCGACCGCTAACGCGCGGACAATCAGGGTCGCGGCCTGTGATCCTGAATTTCCGCCACTGGAAATGATCAGCGGAATGAAGAGCGCCAGGACCACGGCTTTCGCGATCTGATGTTCAAAATACCCCATCGCGGTGGCGGTGAGCAGTTCACCCAGGAACAAAATCACCAACCACGTGGCCCGTTTTTGCACCATGGTTAACAGCGGTGTGGTCGCATAAGGTTCACTCAGAGCTTCCAGTCCACCGAACTTCTGGGCATCCTCGGTTGCCGCTTGCTCCGCAACATCCAGCACGTCATCAATTGTGACGATTCCCACGAGTTTGTTGTTTTCATCCGTCACAGGCAAGGCGGTCCGGTCATAGCGACGAAAGACTTCGATCGCCGAACGCTTCGAGTCTGTCGTACTCAGGCTGACATAATTGGCGTCGCGTAACTGTTCGATTGTCGCATGAACCGGTGCCAGCAGAATCTGTCGAATCCGCAAATCATCGATCAAATGCAGATCATGATCGACAACATAAACGACATTGAGCGACTCGCTGTCCTGCCCGTGACGGCGTACGTGATCCAGCACATGTTCCACGGTCCAATTTGAACGAACTGCGACAAAATTGGGTGACATCAGCCGACCGACGCTCTCTTCAGGATATTGCAAGAGCGAACGAGCGATCGCCTCTTGCTGTGCCGAGAGCGTCTTTAAATGTTTCTCTCGATCTGCCTCGCCCAATTCTTCCAGCAAGGCGGTCCGATCATCGGCAGCCATATCATTAAATAAGGCCCCGGCATCAGCGGGTTCAAGACTTTCCAGCAGCTTGTGCTGCGTGGGACGATCGAGATATTCAAAGATCAACGTCCGCTGGGGACCATGCAGCAGTTGAAACGCAGCACGCTCGTGTTCAGCGCTCAAGTCCGCAAACAATTCGGCGATATCCGCCGGTTGCCACATATCCAACGCTTCGCTCAGCGTTTCTCCATCGCCGACTTCGATCAATTCCAGAATTTCAGGGAGCATTAATTTTGTGAGCATAATTGTCGTATCTCTACTTGCGTCATTAACCAGAGCGGACTTTTCAATGAACATTCCCGCTGAATTCAATCATTGGCTGTGAGCCTCGCCCGTATGCCCGTATCAAAACACCAGAATTATTGACTTGTTCATCCGATGCATTGCGATCAATGATCGGCGTTTTGGGAGTTGTTCACCACAGTAGTGTTTCAACTCGATCACCAACCTGGTAACAACGGGCCTTGCTGGGAAGAAGCACCATGGCATTTGCCGCCACCGTTCCGCAGAGATCGGCAGAACCATGCCATTTGACCAGCGAGACCATCGGTTGCTGGTCTCGCCAAACGAGCGTGGCGGGGTGATAGATCGGACGATCCAGGTACGTCGTATGCTCGTGCTCGAGGATGGCTGAAATCGATTGTGGGGTCGCAGGTTCGATCCCCATGAATCGGCGGATCGCCGTCCGTACAAACAATTCGCAACAAACCAGACTGCTGACCGGGTTACCGGGTAGGCCAAACACCAGACAGATTTTCGAGTCCGTTTGAGGGACGGGGGCTCGTATTCCGAACCAGATCGGTTTACCAGGCTTCATTTCCACCTTGTGAAAGACCTCCTTGACACCAGCCTCTTGCAGCAGACTCGGAATCAAATCAAGCGTTCCTGCCGAGACCCCTCCGGAAAGCACGAACAGGTCTGATTGTAAACCTTGCTGGATTTTCGTGAACAGGTCATCACGATCGTCACGGGCAATTCCCAGCGAGATGACAATTCCCCCTGCAGATTCAATCTGTGCCGCAAGCATCACCGCATTCGAATTTCGGATCTGCCCCGGTCCGGGGACGTCACCCACCGGGACCAGTTCATCCCCGGTTGCTAAAATCGCCACGCGTGGACGACGTCTGACGAGAACCGTTGATTGCCCTAACTCGGCCAAGGCACCGATTCGGGAACCGTTCAGTGTCAAACCGGCACTCAGCACGCGGTCACCCTTTTGTACGGAAGTTCCGCGGCGAATCACATTGGATTCCGCTTTGCCATGTTCCGTTGCGATCAAAACGAGGTCACCGTTTCGTTGGGTCTCTTCGACCTTGATCACTAAATCCGCCCCCGTGGGAAGTGGCGCCCCCGTCATGATTTGTGCCGCTTCTCCCGCAGCAATCGTTCGCGAAGGGACTCGCCCCGCCGTAATGACCTCAACAACCCGCAAAACCGCGGAACCATTGGCAAGGTCGCCGCTCCTGACCGCGTAGCCATCCATCGCGGACTTGTCAAAGGGAGGGGAATCGCAGGGACTCGTTACGTCTCGACCAAGACAAAGTCCCAAGGAATGCTCCAGAGGAACCTCAGACAGTTCACAAGGCGCGACGGTTGCCAGCAAATGTTCAAACGCCTGGGCAACGGTCAACATCATGAATCTTCACGAAGGTGTGTCTCAGGAAATGGAGGAGAAGACAGTCCTCTCCCCACGGCCAGTCGCTCTTACTTTATCGAGAAGAGATGCACCCTGTCGAGGAGACGCCCAGGAAGTGTGGCGAATGAAAAAATTCGGCAGGAGACCGAAGTGTCTCTTGCCGAATTTTCAATTTGATGCGAGCACTCAAATCCCTCAGATCAAGGTGATTGAGCCTCAATCCTCGATTCTTAGTACTGCCATTCCACCCCTAAATTGAAGTTCGAATTATAAAAACTCGATTTCTGCGAATTGAGCTGCGGGGTTTGTGGATACTGATTCCAGATAATCGTATTCGACGGTCGGTAAACATCACCGACATACAGGAAGGTATAGCCTGCCTGAAGATTCGCCCGTTCGAAGATTTCCAGCTTGTTCAGATACGGAACCAGATGAAATACGGGAAATTTACAATTGATCGATTGTTCAAACATGGGTGAGACCGTGGTGGTTGTCTTGCTCACGTTGAATGTGGTCGCGGCGGGGTTGTTTGGCATCGACGGAACATTGTTCGTGTCGAGAATGTTGAACCCGTTTCCGATTCCGTACCCGGTAATCTGACGCGAGGTCACATTGGCCAGGGCACCGACTTTTGTATTACCCCACATCTTGAACTTCGCATCGGACTTGCCGAGATCAACACGAAAGCCAGCCTCGGGACCCATCATCTGGGACACATCCGTGGAGAACAGGTGCGAGTGGAGTACATTCGGAGTGAAGAAGATGGCATCGATCGTCGACGGCGTTAAGTAGCCTGAGGTGAACGTGCCACCGTTTCCACCACCGCCACCGTTACCGCCACCGCCACCATTTCCACCACCTGTCGATGAATTTGAGACGGTATAACCAAGGCCGCTGTCGTAGGCGTCGAACAGGAAGGTTTCACGCAGGTATAAATACTTGGCTCCTGCCAACGGCCGCACCATGATCGCCTTTCGATCATAGATCGAATTCAAATACCAGTCCGAACTGGCTCCCATCAATTGGGACGTGAACTGGACGTTGACACCCATATCGTAGGGTTGAACCGCCCCGTACAGTCCATTACCGTCCGTATCACCGTTGGGCCCTGTTCCAGGTATCAGGGTCGTAGTGGTCCCAACCGTGCTGTTAAAAATCGAACTGTTTGTGCCCGAGCTCCCCAGGGGAAGCCCAAACCAGGCATGCAAATGTTGTGTCGGATTGTAATTTCCGCTGTACTGGTTCAAGTTCAGTGCGGGATCGCTCAACGACCAGCTGGTCGAGGTTTTTCCTTGAACAAACCCGCTCAACTCAAAGCCGGTATCGTCAGGATTCGTCCATCCCCATGTCCCACGAATTCCGCTGGTATTCAGAATGCTCGAAAGAACCCCGGTGTCTTGAGCGGCGAAGATCGTCGGAGTTCCTCCACCGAGGCCGCCGTTCGTACCACCGCCGCCACCACCACCGCCGCCGCCACCACCACCGCCACCACCGTCGATCGAGCGGGATGGTCCGACGAGGAACAAGTTTTGGTTAAACTGGGTAGTTCCCCCACCCAACGATCCGTTCGTGGATGTTCCCTGTCCCCCGGTAGCTCCGTTCCCATTCGAAAGCGCCTGGAGCGCATCGATTGAGACGTCGTTCACGTTCGGTGCCCCGATCAACGCCGAATTTGTATTTCGCGTATGGCCGATTAACGCTTCGACAGAGAAATAATACTTGCGATTTCCCTGCAACAGGCGATTAAACCAAAAGCCATCCTCGTAGGATGTGGAATCCACCGGAGGTCCAGCGAATGGTGAAACATTCGGCCAGGCATTGGCATTTGGAGGATACCCCGCAGGGGGCATTCCTCCGTAAGATGGCTGAGCCGGTCCATACGATTGGTATGGATTCGGCAGCACATCCAGCCCCGCCTGATCGGGGTTCCCATTCGATGGCATCCCCGGTGGCTGAGCGTCGGCCGTACCAACGCTCGCCCATGCCATGCATCCACCTAATACTGCAGCCAACCAGTGCCGTGTCCGCATCAGTCGTTCCCTGACTATGAACGCCGTGAAACTCGGAACGTTCGTGAATCTCGCCTTCGCGCCGAGAAGCCCGTTCTCCGCCAATCGACGCAACGAGGAATCTACGGGCGCAGCAATCTGCGCCTACTTTAACTATCGGCGTGAGTTGTGGGTAAACTGTATCGAAGATGCGGATCGTACGGAAAATTCGCGTTTTTCCTTCCACATCGAGTTTTACCAGCAAAAACTGCCGAATCAGACCTGATCTGGCGACCTTGTTCGCCACAGATTCCGCCGACGCTTTCCTGACCGCACGAACGCTTGCCGTGCTGAATGTGTAAAGAGGTTTGCCTGGGACAAAAAGTGCGATTTGCAGGTCGCTCGGGAGACCTGGGACTTGAGGGGACCGGAAAACGGTCCCTATTTTCCACTCGCAGCGACGAACCTCAATGGGCGCTCGGTCACAATTTCTCGAAAGCCCGCTTTGTGGCTTCCGCCAGAGAAGAGAGATTATGATTTCGACGAACTCCCGCGTAGCCCGCTTGGGCGAGCGCGTATCGCAGATCCGAGTCCAGCAAAACCTGCCGTAACGACGACGCCAGCGAATCGGGATTCTCTGTTTCCGTGAGTAATCCCCCGCCGGTGGATTGAATCAACTCGGGGAAGGCGGCATGGTCAGGCAAGACGACAGGAAGGCCGTTGGCCAACGCTTCGAGGACGTAGAGCCCCTTGGGCTCCTGAAACCTTGCAGGAACACTGAACAAATCCAGCGATTTGAGGAATGAGACCTTTTCAGCGTGCCCCGGCGGGCTCCCGATATATTCGAAGGCTGCTCCTAATGGTTTTGCCAACTGGCATACCGTCTCAAAATAGCCTTGATGCTGCTGACCCAGATACCCACCAACCCGCAAACGGATCTCGGGGAACTCGTTTTTCAGGATCAAGACGCTTTTCACCAGCAAATCAAGACCCTTTTCAGCACAGATCCGGGCAAAATACCCAATCGCAGGGGGCTGACCCAAACACGTCTTCGGTTGGCCATCATGTTTTTCACAATCAATCGCCAGAGGAAGTTCCAGAAACTTTTCCTGGGGCAGGCTCAGATAGGCAGACATGTAATCGCGGTAGAAGCGGCTGTGAACAATGTATCCGTCAAATCCAGCGGCGCGTTCTACCAACTGCGACATCACCTGGCGGCGATAAGGCTCGATCAGTCCATCCAGAAAAACATCATCTCCCTGAAGAACACAGTAAACAGGCCCCTGGTAACGTTTCCGTACTGTTTGCAGCGCGCCACTGAGCAGCGTATTGCTAAAGCAAACCAGGTCTGGTTTCAGACGGAAAATGTATTCCGCCAGTTCTTCGCCAGCCCGACGATGCGGACCTTGTTCCCCCTCAAGCATCGAAACAGTCATGCTTCCCAACTCGGCGGCATCATTCCCGACAGCCCCTCGGGTGGCTCTCTGGATGATGCCGGGGGAATCAAGCCACCGGGTGAGAAATCGCGGCAGGGTTCTCCAGATCGCTGAACGGTCGTTCAAATACGTGTTGATGCCGCCGAAAAAGATGGGGGATGAGGTCTGGTTTTCCTCGTCGACTCGAATCGGGGTGTAAAGAGGTATCAACGACACCTCAACCCCCGCACCGTGCAAGGCGCGCGCCCAAGTGTTGTCGTGCATGCACGACCCACAAAACATGCCCGCGCCCCCAGCGGTGATGATGGCCAGATGCATCAGAACCCGTTCTTGTTATTCGGACAGGAAATCATGCTTTCCAGCCAGAGGCTTCACGAACTTTCAACATCGCGGCCAGAATCGTAACCCAGGTTTTTGGATCTTCCAGCGTGGTGTTGGGGAACATGCATCCATCCCAACAAATGTGCCGAATTCCGCGATCAGCAGCCCCTTTCAACCAAAAGTTTGAAGCGGCAACGATATCCAGCTTTCCCTTGGGGTCATCCGCAAGACAATGACGTCCTGTTTTATCGTGGGTTCCTGTGCCATGCACCGTACCATCATTCTGAGCCACGTGAAAATCGATGGTCCAGGGACGAAGTGCGTCGGTCATTTTTGCATAAGCGGCAGAAAATTCGGATTCAGAATAGCCTTCCTTCAACAATGCGTGCTCAGGTGCATTGTACCCCAGTAAATAGAGGTAGGTGTGGGCAAGATCGGCCTGAAAGCCGACTGTTCCGGGCATGTCGGTTTGCTCTAGCAGGTCAACCATGTTTTTCCACGAGTGCATTCCGCCCCAGCAGATTTCCCCTTCGGCGGCCAACCGTTCTCCATGTGCTGCGGCAACGATTCCCGCCTCACGGAAGGTAGAAGCGATTTTTTTGGTGTTACCAACAGGATCCTCCAGCCAATGACTTGGCCCATCCGCAGCATCAATTCGGATGACGCCGTATTTTCTGACACCATGTCGATTGAAAATCTCTGCGATCCGGCAAGCTTTTTTCACAGCCAGCACGAACTTGGCTCGCTGTTCTGGCCCCCCCATCGCACTGTCGCCGACGGTCCCCGGCCAGACGGGTGCCACAAGCGATCCCACAGACAGCCCATGACCAGCGATCTTGTCGGCAATTTTCTTTACATCGTCTTCGGACAGGTCAATATTGACGTGGGGATCAAACAGAAAGAGATCAACCCCATCAAAATGCTGACCGTTGATGGTCGTGCTTTTTGTTAAATCGAGCATGCGATCGAGGGAAATAAAGGGTTCGGCGTCCGGTGAACCTTTACCGACAATTCCCGGCCACATGGCATTGTGAAGTTTTGGGAACGTGTTGCTCATGGAATACTCCTTCAATTCGAGAGGACAGGGGAATCGTGTGGCATCGGGACTGTATGGAATTGTGAACGTTACCATACCGGGCCGGAAAATTCTTCGATTGGGCAGAATTTCTCGGCAGGTCCCCTCGTTGCGTTTGACAAAAACCAGGGGATTGAAAAGAAAAACTTGGCTGGTTTGCGACGCTGATGATCATCAGCATGGATTATGGTCGCGCACATTCGGGGCACTGGGCTGAGCATTCGGGCCAGAGTAATGGAGTGAAACCAAGGGTTCGGAACCTGCGTTTTCCACAGTCACCCCTTCCACAGTCACCCCTTCCGCAGCACCCGTGGCGCTGACGAAAACTTGGTCAGCGGTCCATGCTGCGGATGTCAATCGCTTGACGTTAGCCATTATCTGAAAATCTCCTCAGTGCGAGTGCATTCCGACCGGTCGTAAACTCTCAATGATCGTGACTTTCGTCGTTCGATCTCGAAGAACATCACGGGATCACTGATTTTTGAGGTTTGTCTCAGAAAATGCAATCCTGTAAGAGGTCTCTGTTCCGGGGATCACTCTATTTATGCGTGCTTGAATCCCCGCGGAGAGGCAATTCAAAAAATTTGCGCCCTTTGGAATTTCACCAAAGTCGCTGCCTGAAATCCTTTTTTCGCCGGTTTTGTCAGCGTGATCACTCCTGTGTGGGATTCCCGATGATGAAAATAACAGTTCCTGTTCTTGTCCCCCGCCGCGATTCAGCCATAATACCGTGTGTGGATTGCGAGAAACGTTTGTTGCCTCAACCCAACAGCCATGGCTGTCGTATCACTCTTTTCAGAAAGTCTCTCTGGATGCAAAAACTGATTTCACTGACTGCGGCTTTCGCCGCATTTGCGGTCGTCTCGTTGGTCCCTTGCCCCTCGGCAAACGCCCAATGGGGTACGTTGAAGGGCCAAGTTCTGTTAGAGGGTGAAATTCCCAAAATTGAGCCACTGGTGGTCAAAGGGAATGCGCAGGCCAAAGACGCTGCCGTGTGCGCCGCTCAAGAAGTCCCTGACGAAAAGCTGGTGGTTGATCCGACTTCCAAGGGGATTGCCAATGTGGTGGTTTATCTTGCGAAAAAACCGACCAAAATTCACCCTACTCTCGAGAAAAGTGCGGTTCCTCAAGTGAAGTTCGATCAGCAGGGGTGCCGGTTCATGCCGCACGTTTTGCTGGTTCGCACGGATCAGACGGTACTCGTTCTTTCCGATGACGAAGCTGCACACAACACACACACATTTCCGATCAAAAACCGTCAGGACAACTTTGTGGTATCGCCAAAGGATCGCGTTGGCGTGACCGTGAAGCCCCTGACACTGGCAGAAAAGCTTCCCTCCAAAGTCGGGTGTGACATCCATCCCTGGATGATTGCTTACTGGGTGATTCTGGACCACCCCTATGCAGCCATCACCGATGCACAGGGCCAATTTGAGATTCCGAACCTTCCTACTGGATCACACGAATTGATCGTCTGGCAGGAATCTGCCGGGTATCTCGAAAAGAAATACACCGTCAAGATCAAAGATGGTGAGAACATCGAAAAGCCGCTGAAATTCACTTCGAAACAAATCTTGAAGTGATGAGCTTCGCGAAAAACCCGACACGAAATCTCCTGTCGGGTTTTTTCGTAGCCACTTTTGAGCCGCAACGGAACAACTCGTAAAAAGATGCTCCCTGGGAAACCCTGGAACAGAATTCCCCTCTGGACTCAATCGCCGTTTTAATCTGTAATCTCTGCTGTACGGTGCCTGAATTCGGATCGTGCGGGAAACACTCTTGTTTGTGGCAGGGATGCAGAATCGGTGAAAACCTGGAGTCGGCTCGGAATGCTTGTCTGGCCGTACCGGCGAAGGCTAATGCTTTCGGTCGTGTTTGGTCTCGTTGCTGCATCTCTGTGGAGCTTCGAACTGCTGCTCACCTTTCCGATTACCATCATGTTCGGCGAGCATTCGACGCTGGCCAACTATGTGGCTCATGAAAAATCCGCAACAATCATCGCAATCGAGGCCCGCAAACGCCAACTCGATAACTTGGACGCCACCTTACAATTGTACCCGGAAAATGGCGAGCGACGACGATTGTCGGAGCGCGTAGTGGTCATTAAAGATCAACAACGTCAGCAGGTCGAACTCGAAGTTTACACTTCCAAGCTATGGTTATTGACCTGGGTCGAATCGGTGGTTATCCGCAATTTACCCGACGACCCTTTTCGCATGTTTGCCCTACTGTTTGGTTTGATTCTGTTGGTGACGTTTGCCAAGGGGGCCGCAGGATATTTTCAGGATGTGCTCGCCGGTGGTGTGGCGGAATCGGTCGTGATTGACCTGCGTCAGCAAATGTTTCGAAGTGTGCTGCGGCTCGATCCACAGACAGTTTCGCTGCAGGGGCCTTCAAACTGGCTGACCGATCTGACCTATTCGCTTCAGCAACTGGCCGCCGGAATGACCGAGTTGGGGGGGCGTGTCGTTCGCGAACCTTTCAAAGCGATTGCGTGTCTTGCTGCTCTCTTCTATTTCAATTGGCAATTGACCCTGGGATTTTTGCTATTCATGCCTTTGCTCGGTGCGCTGTTCCACTGGCTGGGACAGCGATTGAAACGTGCGGCAAATCGGGTAGTGGACAGTATGGGGCGGATCTACCGGAATCTGGAAGAAACCCTGCAAAACTCCAAAGCAGTGATTGCGTTTGATCAAGCAGGCCATCATCGTCGCAAATTTCACCGAGAGAACAAAAGCTTTTACGAGCACGCGATGCGTTTGGTTCAAATCGATGCCATGAGCGGCCCGGTTTCCGAGTTATTGGTGATGGTCGCCGCAAGTGCGGTACTATTACCAGCCGCATTTCTGGTGCTGCGAAATACAACTTCGATCTGGAATATCCCACTGGCGAGTTCACCACCAACTTTTCCTGAGCTGGCCTTGTTCTATGTATTATTGGCAGGAGTTCTTGAACCCGTTCGGAAATTTTCCAAGTTTTATAACACGATTCGTTTTTCGACCGCGATCGCAGAGCGACTTTTTGAACGTATCGATTGTCCGTCATTAATTCAAACCCCGCAGGCCCCCCAGATCCTCTCGACCGTTAGTAGGGATATTGAGTTCCGCGATGTCGACTTTGAATATGCTCGCCAAACTCAAGGCCAAGGGGACCGAGGCTTGGTTCTGGATGGGCTGAACCTGAAGATCGCGATTGGTGAAACGGTTGCGATCGTCGGCCCAAACGGTTCGGGGAAATCGACGTTAGTCAATTTGCTCCCCCGATTTTACGACCCCAAACGAGGGAAAATTCTGTTTGACGGAATTGACCTCAAGGATGCTCGCCTGCGAGACATTCGTGAACAGGTGGCGATTGTTCCTCAGGAAACCGTTTTGTTCGACGATACGATTTTGGAAAATATCCGCTATGGACGCCCCACCGCGGCTGACGAAGAGGTACTTTTTGCGGCACGCAGGGGACACGTACTTGCGTTTACCGATGCCATGCCACTTGGTTTATTGACACCGGTCGGTGAGCAAGGGAAGCAACTTTCGGGTGGACAAAAACAACGTATCGCATTGGCAAGAGCGATTTTACGAGACCCTCCGATCCTGATTTTGGATGAGCCCACATCGGCGATCGACGCACACAGTGAACATCTAATTTACTCTTCACTCCGAGATTTTGCCTGCGGCCGCACAACCATCCTCATTACGCATTGCCTGACACCCGTTTTGCTGGAATTTTTAACCCGGATTGTGGTTCTCGACCGAGGTCAGGTGGTTGCAACAGGAAGTCACGACGAGCTGCTCCAGACGTCGCTGGTCTACCAGCGATTGTGGCTAGCCCAAACACAACGATTTGCGGCATAACGTCGCGGAACACCTTTTGCAGATAACACGATTTGCGGGTGACATGATTTCGGATGCGACCAGAGTGTGCCGTTAAAAAATTGATGTCTCAGTGGTGATTGTGTCGAAAAGAGTTGGAACATTCCGGGTGAATTTGTTTTTCAAGTTGAGAGAACGAACTTGGATCGAATCGTGGTTCCTCGTAGAGTCATCTCGAGCGCTTGTCTGTTGCTGGTCACCATGGTTCTTGCATCCATCTGGTGGAGAAAAGGGACGGATGTTCCGGAAATCCATAACGAGTCTCTGCCAATGAACTTTGCACTGGTTGACCCCAAGCCGGGACTCAACGACTGGCCCTGCTGGCGAGGAACTGGCGGGCGTAATCTGGGGACGTGTGATCATTTTCCGGTCGACTGGTCAACTCACGGCCACGAAGGGTGGCAGGCGACGGTTCCAGGGTCAGGAAATGCGTCACCGATTCTCTGGGGGCAACAGTTGTTTGTTCCAAGCTACGAAGCGACTTCTCAACGAGTTATGCTGAATTGCCTGCTGCGAAAAACCGGACGGATGCTCTGGCAGTCCGAGTTACACCGAGGAAGTTTTCTAAAAAACCAAGAAGTTTTATCGGTCGCCTCGTCAACGCCTGCTTGCGATGGGCAAAATGTTTTTACGGTGACCAACGTATCAGGGAAGCTATGGTTAACGGCTGTCGATTTGAACGGGAAAATCCTCTGGCAAAACGAGGCCGGTCCGTGTCGTACCATGTCTCGCACGCTCGCATCACCGGTGCTGTATAAATCACTTGTGATCATTGCGGCCAATCAATCGGGTGGAATTAGTTATCTTGCCGCTCTCCACCGGCAGACAGGGGCTTTGATCTGGCGGATCAAACGCCCCGCTGGAGAAAGTGTCGGCTCACCCACTCTGGCAATGCTCGGCAATCGACCTCAATTGATTCTGGCCGGAACCGATTCGGTATCCAGTTATCATCCCGCCTCGGGCGAAGAACTGTGGAAGTGTGAAACGAAGGCCGCACGCGTTGCGGAATCCGTCGCATTTGACGACGAACGGGTGTATGTTTCTGGGGCTCAACCCAACGAACTGCTCACCTGCATCAAGGCTGACGGCTCTGGCAATGTGACCAACACGAAGGTTGAATGGCAATTACGTCAAATCGGGGGTGAGCTCACCTCACCGGTCTATTTGAACGGATTCGTCTACGTTTTGTCAGATGAGGGGCGTTTGTCCTGTGTGCAAGCGACTTCAGGAAAAATTGAGTGGAGCAAATCGTTGAAAGGTCGTTTTTCTGCTTCGCCCCTGTTAACACAAAACTATTTGTTTTGTGCGAATGACGCCGGTGTTGCTTACTCAATTCGATTGGGAACGGCAAAACCTCAAATCACTGAGAATACACTGGAATCGGGAATTGTCGCTTCACCAATTTGTGCCGGTGATTCGATTTTTATTCGAACCAAGGACCGGATACACCGCATTACCACGACGGCTCCCGAGCCAGCTCCCTTTGCGGACAAGCCAACGACAACGAAACGACGTCTCTAAAACTTGCGGAAAATCGTGAGATTGCTCAGGGAGAGGCGACTTGGTTGGAAGCGGGATTCAACCAGGCGGCAACCGCCTCGCCAACCGTCGGATAAACTCCGATCAGACTCAATGAATTTCTGTCGAGCGCCACACTGGTTTCGAGGCCATACCCCGTGGTCACAAGCGCCGTTTGACAGCCCGCACCGGCACCTGCTTGAAGATCGCTTTCCCGGTCACCGACCATCAGTGAGCGATTGAGATCAATCCCGAGTTCACTTGCTGCTTGCCTCAACATGCCCGACAGAGGCTTGCGGCATTCGCAGACAGCTTTATACGGCCCTTGGCCAGCGGTCGGATGGTGTGGACAGAAATAGATCCTATCGATCCTCGCATTTTGTTCGGACAGCATTCGCTGCAGCCGTTCGTGAATCGCCAGCAGACGGTGCTCGGGAAAGTATCCCCGGGCAATTCCTGCTTGATTGGTCACGATGACGACGGCAATCCCCAGCGCATTCACCGCCGAAATCGTTTTGGCAACCGTCGGCAGCAGTTCCAACTGCTCCGGCTGCGACAGGTAATGCACTTCGACATTGACCGTCCCGTCTCGGTCGAGAAACAAAGCAGGCCGCAAAGAGCGGGAATCGAAGTTCGTTAACGGAGATCGAATCAAAAGAGGACCTGCTTTCGCGAGATTGTCAAAATCGTGAGCCAACTTCTCTCGACCAGCGATGCCGAAAAGATCCCAGCCAGAGATCCCTGCCCACCCTGGCTTTGGGTTTTGATCACGATAATCGGATTGTTGTCGTGCTCGCAATTCAAGAGTCCGACAAATTGCCATTTCCTCCCTTACCACAATGAAGGATCAAAAAAAATGAGAAAAAAACATTCGATTCTGGGGCAATTTTCGGAGAACTCTTCAGACCTGATCGATGTGGCATTCTCGATCAAGGTGGGGATTTGTGATTCCGTTCTGTGGACCAATCGCCGGTCCCTGCTGGCAATGTCAGTCGCAGGAATTCCGGCAAAAGCGATACGGACTTTTTTGAGCGTTGAAAATGTGCTACGATAATCGTCTTGATGAAAAAGCGTTGACAAGCGTTTCGTTGAATGAGTCGGTCGGTGAGTCATTCCAATAAAACGGTTGGGGGCCTGAACGTGTGGAATCGCTTAGCGGATCAGTGGGCACTCGTCACCGGAGCCTCTGCGGGCTTGGGAGCCGAATTTGCGCGTCAACTCGCATCGCGAGGGATGCATCTTGTGTTGGTAGCACGACGTGGCGAATTGATGTCCGAATTAGCTCAAGAGCTGCACACTAAGCATGGCACCCGTTGCGAAATCATTGTTGCCGATCTGTCTGATCCCGCAGAACCCAAGCGAATTCTGGACGAGATTGCCGCAAAAGGTATTTCCATTGAATTGCTGGTGAATAATGCCGGGTTTGGTGTCGTGGGTGAAGTCGAGAATGCAAAGGTTGACCGATTACTGCAGCTGATTCGACTCAATATTTCGGCTTTAACGGAACTGACTTATCGGCTGTTGCCAGCAATGCTGGAAAGGGGGCATGGTGCGATTCTGAATGTCTCATCCCTGTCGGCGTTTCAACCAGTCGCTTATATGGGGACCTATGCCGCCAGCAAAGCGTTCGTTCTGCACTTCAGCGAAGCGCTTCACTGTGAATTGAAAGACCGTGGAATTACCGTCACTGCGGTTTGTCCCGGTGTCACACGTACGAATTTTTTTGACATCGCCGGGGCACCCGGCTGGCTGCAAAAACACTCGTCACTGTCGGTGGAACCCGTGGTGAAATCGGCATTAAACGCAATTGCGCGCCGTCGACAATTTGTCGTACCCGGTTGGCGTAATTTTTTACTGACCCTGCTCGTTCGGATTGCGTCACGTCGCCGAGTGGTCAAGGAATCGACTCGCTTTTTCCGCCCCCGTCGAAACGCCCCGAAATAACGTCGTCAAAATTGTCTTTATTACGGTCGAATTCGTCATTTTTTGCGAAATTTGCCCGAACTGCGACTTGGACTGGAACATGGCGGAACTTTTTCAGACCTACGAACAAGCCATCGAATTTCTGCTGAGTCGAATCAATTATGAACGAATTCACGCCGAGTCCTACACGGCGAGGAATTTCAATCTGGTTCGCATGCAGCGATTGCTCGAACTCTTGGGGAATCCTCAGTTGCGAATTCCGGTCATTCATGTTGCCGGTACGAAAGGAAAAGGATCAACCAGTACGATGATCGCCGCGATGCTGACCGCGTCGGGGTATCGATGCGGCCTCTACACCTCACCCCATATCGATGTTTTCGAAGAGCGGATGAAGGTGGACGGGCAACAGCCTTCATCCACGGAACTGCTGAATCTGGTCAATCGTCTGATGCCCGTCTTCGTCGAGATGGACAAGCAACCCGGCCCCATGCAGCCAACAACATTTGAACTGGCCACCGCGCTTGCCTGGCAATACTTTGTCGAGCAACAGGTCGACTTGGCAGTGCTGGAGGTGGGACTCGGCGGCCGATTGGATTCGACCAACATCTGTCGACCGCTGGTCACTGTGATCACAAATGTCAGCCGAGACCATACCAACGTGCTGGGAAGTACCGTTCGGCAAATTGCTGGAGAAAAAGGGGGGATTATCAAATCGGGGGTTCCGGTGATTTCCGGAGCCACCCATCCTGATGCGATTGAGGTCATCGAAAGTCTCTGCGCTCAGCATCACGCCTCACTGAGTCTGATGGGCCGCGATTTTCATTTGACAAACCGACGTTTCGATACGCACGGAAACGTGGAAATTGAGGCAGTCACAGCACAAACGAGCTGGACACGGATTCCCGTCACGCTGCGGGGTTCTCATCAGGCTGGAAATGCCGTCCTCGCACTGGCGGTAATTGATGCTCTTCGACGGCAACACTGGACCATTCCTGCGGAACAAGTCCGGACAGGAATGTTACAAGTCACTTGGCCTGCACGCGTGGAAATCATCTCACGACGCCCCACCGTGCTGGTCGACGCCGCCCACAATTGGGAATCGGCACGCGCCCTCGTGAATTCGCTCTACGAAGAGACTCCGCAAAGAAAACGAATTCTGATATTTGCAGCCACGAAGGACAAGGATATTGCCGGAATTCTTCGGCAACTACTACCTCATTTCCAAACCGTGATTTTGACACGTTATTGTAATAATCCACGAGGCGTTGAACTCGATGAATTAAGTCAACTGACAGAAAACCTCTCGTCAAACCCCGCGCATCTTGCCTTATCGCCCATCGCCGCATGGAATCTTGCCAGAAAGCTGGCATCACCTGAGGATCTGATTGTGGTGACAGGCTCGTTTTTTCTGATTGCGGAACTACGAGCAAAAATCCTCGCCGAGGCTGGCGACGCTGGTTGATGCAAAAGCGTGATGCAGAGGAACGGGATTTGCATACTCAATCCTGCGATGGTGATTTGGCCCCTTAGCCAAGTGAAATCATTCTGTTCAAGGTATTCCGGCAGGCCTGTTACAACCACTTAACCGGTGAATTTCTGGCCTCATGGTATTAATGTGGCTAAAATTGGCCGGAAGAGCTTGTCCTTGTGCCTCTGTTGTCCTTAAGTTGGTTTTGGTGCGATTGATCGACGATGTTGGTGGTCTGATTTTTGAGACGGCGATCTGTTTGCTGTCACCTCTGTTTTTTTCTGTGGCCTCGATTCGAAGCTTATGGAAGTGTTTTGCTGAGACAAAGTCATGGAAACCATGATCAACAATTCCTTTTTCGGGGGAATCATTCCTCCATCGTTCGCTCTTGATCGACAAGCAGCGTTGTTGCTGTTGGTGGCGTATCTGGTGTCTCCGTGTTTGGCCGAGGTTTCATCGGGACCGTCTCAACAATTTTTGTCCGAAAATTGTTTCCGTTGCCATTCAGAAGAAACTCATGAAGGGGCTCTGAATCTCGAGACGCTTGGAACGGATCTTCAAAACCCCGAGCTGTTATCGATCTGGACACGTGTGCATGATCGAGTCGCAAATCGCGAAATGCCTCCGAAATCGGAATCGAGGCCGAGTAAAGTCCAGACTCAAAAGTTTCTGTCTGAGCTCAGTGACGATTTGAATCATGCCGATTTGATCCATCGCCGGACGACTTTGCGCCGCTTAAATCGAGTTGAATACGAAAATACCGTCTGCGATCTCTTTGGGATTAATATTTCTTTAAAAGATCTACTGCCGGAAGATTCCGAAACCGCAGGATTTGACACCGTCGGTGACGGACTGGGAATTTCGACCGAACATCTCTTAGGCTACTTGCAGGCGTCGGATCAGTTGGTTACAAAAATTTTAGAACCCGACCCCAAAGCTCCCCATATTTCGGTGCGGATCCCTTTTTCACAAGAGCCGGCTCTTTCTCCGCAAATGGGCAAGCTCTTTCTCAAACTGGATGACCAGTCTTTAGTCATTTTTCAGGGGCAGACTCACGGGTCAGTTTTCCTTTCAGGCAGGGCAAAGACAGACGGTACTTATCGATGCCGAATTCAGGCAAAAACGTATCAATCCAAACGTCCGCTGGTCATGCAGGTGCAGGCGGGTGACACGCTTGCGTCGAGGATATCCCGACTGGTTGGATACTTTGACGTTGTTCCTTCTGAGGATTGGACGGTGATTGAATTTGAATCATTTCTCAAAAAGAACGATTACATTTCATTCGATGCTTACCGTCTGCGGGCGACTGGGAAAGGGGGCGAGGTTTTCAAGGGGCCGGGTTTAATGATCGGAGAGATCTCAATCGAGGGGCCGCTCGAAACCTGGCCTCCAGACGCACGTACAAAACTCATTGGCGATACCGATTTGCAGAACGGCACCACCGACGATGCTCGCGCAATTTTGACTCGACTTTTACCCCGTGCCTTCAGGCGACGAACCACTCCTGGTGAAGTAGAACCTTTTCTGGAATTGACCGAAAACAGTCTAAAATCCGGGCGTTCATTTATTGAGGCGTTGTCTATGGGATTGCAGGCGATTCTGTGTGCGCCCGAATTTCTGTTACGGGAAGAGCAATCTCTGGAACAACCGCTCTCGCAACCGCGAGTGATTTCCCCTGAAGCCTTCGCCTCAAGAATTGCATATTTTCTGTGGAGCTCGATGCCCGATGACCAACTCCTCTCGCTTGCTGCCGACGGGAAACTGGACCAAGCCGAGGTTCTGCATACGGAGGTTGAGCGGATCTTGCAGGACCCGAAGTCAGATCGATTTATCGAAAATTTTACCGGACAGTGGCTAGGCTTAAGGAGTTTTTCCGCCACTGAGCCTGATGCCAAACTGTTTCCCGAATTCGACGAAATGCTCCGCTTTTACCTCGTAGAAGAAACACGTGCGTTTTTTGCCGAGATTCTCGATCACGACTTGTCGTTGCTAGAATTCGTTGACTCTAATTGGGCGATGCTCAATTCGCGACTGGCCCTCCACTACAATCTCGATGGTGTCTTTGGTCAGCAGATCAGGCGAGTGACACTGCCACCCGGCAACATCCGCGGTGGTGTCCTGACTCAAGGGAGCGTTTTAAAAGTCTTGGCAAACGGAACTTCCACATCTCCTGTCGTACGGGGAAACTGGATTTTGAATAACATCGTCGGAAAACCAACACCACCTCCCCCCTCAGATGTTCCAGCGATCGATACAGATATCCGCGGTGCGTCAACCATTCTTGAGCAACTCGAAAAACATCGGAATGTTGAATCGTGTGCGACGTGTCACGTTCGCATTGATCCTCCTGGAATTGCATTGGAAAACTTTGATCCCATCGGAGGTTATCGCCGGTATTATCGGTCCCTCACTGTGGGTGAACCGGTCAAACTGGAAATCAATGGTTCACGGGTTCAATTTCGAAATGGCCGATTGGTGAAGTCGAGCGTGAAGACACCCGATCATCGCACAATCACGGATGTGCGAGATTTGAAGAAAATGCTTTTAGAAGACAAAAAACAAATTGCAACCTGTCTCACAGAGAAGCTGCTGGTCTATGGACTTGGGCGACAACTTGGGTTTTCAGATCGAGCTGCAGTTCAGGAAATTGTTGCAAAAGTGGAACGGAGGGGATACGGATTTCGTACATTGATCCACGAAGTGATCCGCAGTCCGCTCTTTCGAAAAAAATGATCCATCCCATTCCGATGGACCATCGAATCGCACCAAAAACCTTGCATGTTTCTTCTTTTTTGAGAGATACGGATCACCGATGAAACCACTGAATCGACGCACATTCTTGAAGGGGGCTGGGGTTGCCGTTTCTCTTCCCCTGCTCAATGCAATGCAGCCTGCGTACGCCGCGGATTCCAGCAATCAACGTCCGAAACGCCGGATGGTGACGATCGATCTTCATCTCGGGTTGCACCCTGAAAATTTTATCCCCAAAACAGCGGGACCGGAATATGAATTAACCCCGTACCTCCGTGTGATGGAGGAATTTCGCCAAGACATGACGATCATCACGGGAACATCGCACCCGGCAGGGGGAGGAGGGCATTTGGGCTACATGTCTCTGTTAACCGCTGCCCCCAGGCCCGCACAACCCAATTTTAAAAATTCCATCTCCATCGATCAACTCGCGGCGGAAGCGATCGGGCCCGTCACTCGCTTTAGTAGTCTGACACTCAACACATTTGGTTCAATCGCATCCTCTTTTTCGCGGAATGGAGTTCAGGTTCCGCCTGAGTCTCGGCCCTCAAAGGTCTTCGGCAACCTGTTTTTGGATGGAAACTCTGCGGAAAAAAAACGACAGCGTCAACGGTTAAAAGATGGTCAGAGCATCATGGACTCGGTTCTGGGAGAGGCACGAGCACTTCAGGGGCGGGTCGATGCCGAAGACCGGCATAAGCTAGACCAGTATTTCACCGCCGTTCGGGCAACCGAGCAACGCCTGCTGAAGGCCGAAGCATGGGATGTCAAGCCGAAGCCGATCGTCAATTTCGAGCCCCCGACCGACATCAACAATATTGCGGATGTCATCGGACGAGCCAGCCTCATGTACGAAATGATGTTTTACGCGCTTCAGACCGATTCAACACGACTAATCACGTTCGTCAATGGAGGGGGGCTGATGGTGCCAACAATCCCCGGGGTGACACAGGACTACCATAGCCTTTCGCATCACGGCATGGATCCCAACAAAATCGCTGAATTAACACTCATTGAAACCGCACAAATGCAGGCATTTGCTGAATTTCTGAAGAAGCTACGTAGCGCCAGCGAGGAAGGCTCGTCACTACTCGATCAAACAATGGTGCTGTTCAGTTCCAATATTGGAAACGCTAGTAATCACGACTATCGTAACCTTCCGGTGATTTTGGCGGGCGGTGGATTCCAGCATGGCCAACATTTGGCGTTCAACCCCAAAAACAACCTACCACTCTCAAATGTATTCGTTTCGATGTTGCAGCATCTCGGCCTCGAAATTGATAAATTTGGATCCAGTACAGGAACGATTACCGGGTTGAAAACTTAGCGATTGATTGGTTCGTGGCCTGGAACTTGGTTTGCGAACACTCTTTGCGTCAGATCGATGCACATTCGGTGGAAAACAGGAACATCCTTTGTTTCCCTGGACAGGGGCGAGTTGCGATTGCTCACGGAATCCCCTGCCATCAATCACCAAATCACCGCAATCCTCAACTGACTCGTCCAGAATACAGCGGTTCGATCACGTCGCCGTTGAGCAAGTGATTGGGTCTTCCCAGAGGATCAATAATCGAGACATCCTCGCTGACTCCCAATGCATGAAACAAGGTCGTGCAGACATCGGCAGGTGACCATGGACGCGAAGTTGGATAAGCTGCGATATCGTCTGTCTGGCCTATCACCTGGCCTCCCCGAATTCCCGCCCCGGCAAACAACCCGGAATAGGTATGAGCCCAGTGATCACGCCCTGGGACCGACTCGCCCGGAAGTTTGGAAATTCGCGGAGTCCGTCCGAATTCGCCCATGACAATGACCATGGTCTGCTCAAGCTGACCAGTTACAGCCAGGTCTTCCATCAGTGCTGCCAGTCCCTGATCCAGCTGCGGCAACAGGGTGTTCTTGAGTCGCCCCCAATTATCCACATGCGTATCCCATGTCTGCACAATTCCCATCGCGGCCTGAACGATGGGAACCCCCGCTTCGATTAACCGACGAGATAACAGCAGCGACTGACCAAATTTGTTGCGCCCATAGCGCTCGCGAACAGACGCCTCTTCCCGCTGTATCTCAAACGCTTTCGCAACACGATCCGAGGTTAAGAGCGTCAAAGCCAGTTCCTGTTGCTGGCCGAAAGAATTCATTCGGCCTCCTGCAGCACGCGACAACGGACTCTGATTGAGCTCCTCTAATAATCGTTGCCGCGAAAGGAGCCGGGGTGAAGTCACTCCTGGTTGTAAGCTTAATGAATCGATGCGGAACTGAGCGTCATTCGGATCCTGATTAATCTGCCAGGGATCGTGCTTCGGCCCCAGGAACCCCGAGTACTGACCCGGCCACGTGAGCGGTCCTTCGATAAAATAGTTTGGTAACGAAACACCACTGGGAATTCCATCTGTCCTCGGTCGAATCGCATCCAAGGCCGATGCAAAGTTGGGAAAGTCGAATCGAGACTCAACACGATCCAGATCACTGCCACCCCGTGGGAGTGGAGTGGGACGCCCCGTCAACGCCACATGTGTGGCCAGCAGGTGATTATGTTCCAGGTGGGCCAGTGAACGAACGATTGACCAGTACCCCATCTGCTGAGCCAGTCTCGGCAGATGCTCACAAATCGAAATTCCAGGAACCGCAGTTTCAATCGAAGAAAACTCACCACGAATCTCTGCAGGGGCCTGCGGTTTCGGATCGAGTGTATCCAGTTGGCTTGGACCACCACTCAGCAGCACCAGCAAAACGGACTTGGCCCGAGCCGCAGTGGTCGCAGCGACCAATTGCCCCCCTGTGATGGGTAATGCACTTCCGACAACACCCGCAGCCCCGATTTGAAGCAATTGACGGCGATCAAGTTGAAATCGAGGTTGCGACATTTTGTGGTTCACTTCGGTGAAAGGTAACACAATTTCAGCAGAAAACGGGCCGTGCAGCCGCATTCTCTCAATGATTCATACCCTGAGCGGGAGCCAGCGACAAGAGGGGATCGAAAATCGGCCGTGGGACCGCGCGAAATTGACGATAAAAATTACGACGATTCGGGCCATGATCCCCGGCTCATTCTTCACGGGGCCACCACAGGAGGTGACTCCGAGCGAATTCTCAGGCGACGAACCTCGAACGGGTGGTCTTCCGCTTGTATTCCAATCAGGCCGGCACTCAGGAAATCGGGTTCCGATTTGCTGATCAGCGTACCGTTTAACAAGACCTGCACTGCACCCGCTTGAGACTGTATTTCCAGCGAATTCCATTCACCAACAGGTTTTCTGGCCTTTTGACGGGCTTGCTGATCGTCGTCAACTTTCACGGGTGCCGCGCCGCCATTTTCTTTGATTGCTGCCATTTGGAGGAATTTCCCCTGGACTTCCAGACACGTTGGCCAGAGCTTGTGTTCCCCGGTGACATAGATCAGAAACCCGGTATTTCCCTTAAATTTGGATTCGTCCTTCAGCGTTTCTGGGCGAGGAAACCGATAGTCCAGACGCAACGTAAAGTCCTGGTAGGGTTGCTTCGAATACAAATAACCCTTGGGCTTTCCCGAACAGGCAAAACCCTCTTGGGTCTCCGTCCAAGTCTGCTCTTCAGCACCGAACGCATCAAACTGATCTCGTGGAAGCAGCCGAAAATCTGACTCGCGCTCGAAAGGGGGCTCATTCACCTCGACTGCTTGCGATTGAGCGACCGTTGTTGTCCTTTGCACCGTTTCATGCCGGGCGGGAACCTCGGCATGACATCCCGAAAATAGCAACACAGATAACGATCCTGCCCGCCAGGTGGAAACAGAACGCAGATTAAGCAACATCATAAGGCGATTCCATGAAAAGGATTCCCGTTGAGACGCAAACAGATTTTTCGGTAGAGCGAGTTCCGCCCGCCGGGTGAGATACCCCTCGACTTCGCCCTTCAAGCCGGTCCACTTGCAGTGTGAACATGTTTTCCACCCGTGGCAAGTGTCCCGTCTTGGCCGATCTCCGGCAACTTCCTGGTTTTCGTGTTACCGACGGCGGGGCGAGTGGCTACAATTTTGGCAACGATGGCGCCGAACAGAATTGGCGTTTGTCATGTCGACAAGGATATTCACGATGCCCAAGAACTGTCTCCCCGCCAAACGACCCCGGCTTCTCTCTGGTGAACAGGGAGTTCTCACCGAACATCTTGCTGAACTTCGTGGCCGTATTCGCCTGCTCATGTGGATTTCCGGACTCTGCTGCACCGCCATGGCACTCCTCGGGGGAATGCTGGTAACGGGATTTCTGGATTGGGTTTTCCATTTTGATGATGCGGGAACGCGGCTGCTTTTGGGAATGGCATTGCTGGGGCTCTCGTCCTGGATGGCTTGGCGACAGTTAATTGCCCCATTGCGTCTCCCCCTCTCGAGCCTGTTTTTAGCCGCGCGAGTCGAAGGCCGATTCCCTGGACTGAAAAATCGTATCCTGAGTGCGGTCGAGTTTCTCGAACATCAGCTGGACACAAAAAATGGATCCCCCGAACTTCAACAAGCTGTCGTTGGACAGGCGCTGGATGATTTGCAGCGGATCGATCCGGCAGACATTCTCGAGTCCCGAGGTGTTCGCAATCTGAGCCTGGCAGGAGCGTTCGTCTCGCTCGTGGTCGCGACCGTCACAATATTACATCCCCTGGAAGCCGCCACTTCCGTACAGCGATTGATCTTTCCGTTTGCCGATGTCCCTTGGCCGCGCTCTGTCGAACTGAAACTGGTTCGAGCCGACCTGACTCCCATCCCCTATCATCCCGACCAACCGCTGTTGATCGCAGCAGGAGAGACGCTCGATTTTTACATCGTCAACACCCGTGGTCGACTCCCCGAACGGGTCTGGTTTGAATACCGCAAAGAGGGGAACGACATACTGCTGCGTGAACCGCTCCGTCAAACGACCCTCCGCGATGAAAAAGGGATCTCTCAGGACGCGGCAATCATTAACCGAATTGCCACCCCGGGAAAGCTCTCGTTTCGGGCCAGCGGTGGTGATGACGATGTGATGCCCTTTTATCTGCTCGAAGCGGTCACACCGCCACATGTCAAGTCGTTACAAGTCATCGTGACTCCCCCGGCCTATTCGCGACAACCGACCCTGGTGCTTCCTTTCGGGGTCGGACATGTTCAAGGTCTGCTGGGGACCCGCATTGACATCACCGGTTCTGCAGATGAGCCCTTGAAATCGGCCCGGCTTCGCATCGGAGATCAGCCTGCGGTGTTGATTCCACTTGACGAAGACCAGCACCAGTGGAACGTTCAGTTCGAGATCAAAGAAGTCGTCGCAACTCACTATTGGTTTGAACTGACCGGCACGCATGGTTTCACCGACCGGGAAGCGGTGCGGTACGAACTTCGGGGGATGGCGGATACAGTCCCCGAAGTCAGCATTGAAACACCGATGACGGATGTATTGCTCACTGCGGATGCTGAACTGCCGGTCTCAATCCTGGCAAAAGATGATCTTGGCCTGAAAAGTCTTCGCATCAGCTACCTTGTCGGTGACGATGAGGTCGTGCGGGAGATTCCGTTGTTTGATCGTGAATCTGTCCGGACAGATCAAACCGAGCCAGCCATCTTGAACGAGTCGCCTGCAGAGATTTCCGCATCGATCGGACCACAGCGGCAGCAGGTTGAGTATCTTTGGAAGATGTCGGCTATCGACCTCCCCCTCACGACGGGAACCCGGATCGTATTTCGAGCCGAAGCGACTGACGATTATGATTTGGGGCTACCCCATTTGGGAAAAAGCATTCCGCGCACGATCACGATTGTGTCCCGTGATGAAAAACAGAAAGAACTGGCGGCTCGTGTGACGGATTTGCTGGAAGAACTCCAAAAGAGTTCCGAGCTGCAAAAACGGGCGCGGCAGCAGACGCAGGAACTGCAAACGCAACTGGATAAGGTTGGTGAACTCCGGTCAGAGGATGTCGATCAATTGCATCGCGCAGAACTCGACCAGCGTCAGGCGGCCTCAAGACTGCTCCATCCCGTCGACGGCGTCGAATCACAAACACGACAACTGCTCAAGGAATTTCAGGAGAATCGGGTGAGCGATGCCGCCACCGAACAACGTCTCGAAAACGTCGCGGGTGAACTGAGTCGTCTCGAACGAGAAGAACTCCCCAGTGCGGAACAGGCTTTGACTCGTGCAGCAAAGATTGCCGAGGAATTCACGCGTCAATCTTCCGATCGAACATCCTCTTCAGCGGCAAAGTCCGATCCCTCCGCAAACTCGAAATCATCTCCGGATTTGCTGGAAAAACCCCGTTCGTCGTTACCAGGGGAGAATTCCCCAGCCGAGAATTCCCGCGTGGAACCCGCATCAGCGCCAGACTCAGGCCAAGACCCAGACCCGGATCAATCAAAACCCATGCCGGAAGACGGGGCAAATACTGAAAACAAACCGACCAGCGTTGCGACACCCGAGCCTCAATCCACCTCGCCCGCTGAAAAAGCCCTCAAAGCAGCCTTGGCCGAGGCTCAGTCACAACAGACCCGCTCGCTAGAGACACTGACAGAACTTCAGGAATCATTATCCGAATGGCGAGATCGACGGGACACGACTAAAGACTTAAATTCGGTGATGACAGAACAGGAAAAGGTGCAACAAGAGGCTGCCGAGTTGGCCCAACAGACTCAGTCCAAATCGGCTGCGGAACTGACACCGCAGGAACGGGCCGAACTCAATAAACTCGCAGCCAGGCAACGACGGGTGGCCGATCAGGTTGATCAATTTCGGAAGCAACTCGACAAAACCGCCGAATCACTCAAAAAGAACGATCCCGATTCGGCCGAAAAGTTAAACGCCGTTGACCAGGAATTGCAGCAGCAAGCGACCGCCAGCGACCTGCAGCAAGCGGCCGATCGCATTGCCGAAAATCAAATGGGGGCTGCGGCAGCAATCCAGCAAACTGCGATGGACGAACTGCAGGAAATCGAACGAATGATGAAACGGCAACCCGATCAAGATACCGAACAAGCCCTGAAACGAACGCAAGAGTCACTGGAAGAATTTCAGCAATTGCGCGCGGAGCAGGAAAATCTGGCAGATCAGTTTCAGCAAATGAATCCCGATGAGGACTCGCAGGAAAGTCAGCAGCAGCAGGAAGAACTTATCGGCAAGCAGGAAGAACTCGAAGAACGGATGGCCAAAGCCGAACGAAAACTCGAACAACTTCGTTTACGAGGTGCTGCCGATGCCGCACATCGCGCCCGTAAACGTCTGAATGAGATGATGAAAAACATTCAGGAGGCGCAAGATGGCGAAGATTTGCAAGAGGCGATGGACGAGGCTCTCGACGATCTCGAACAGGTCGAACGGGAACTGGTGCTGGAAAAACGGATTGCCCAAGATCGACTCGCGTTCGAACAACTGGAAAAAATTGCAGACCAACTGAAATCGATGCGATCGCGACACGAAAACATCCTGAATGAGACCGAACGATTGGCCGATGCGCTGCTGGTCCGCGAGTCATTCAGCCGGGGTCAATTGAAAACATTAAAAGAAATGGCCGAGACCGAGCGGTCCTTGCAATTCGAGGCAGAGCGAATGGCTCAAGGGATGACCACTGCCGAAGTCTTTTCGCTCGTGCTCAAGCGACTTGGACGATCCCTCAAACTGGTCGCAAACAGCCTGGAAGAGCGGAACACCTCTGTAGAAACCCAGGCCCTGGAACGGGACGCAATTCAGAAAATCGATCTGTTATTGACAGTCTTAAAGCAAGAGCAAAAAAAACAAGATCAACAGCCAGAGCCACCAGAAAAGCCAGAAAACTTAGCCAGTGAACCCGAGGAACAACCCGACGAAAAACCCGAAAACGCTCAACCACCCGGCGACTTGCTACCGCAACTGGCGCAACTTAAGCTGCTCAAGTCGCTGCAGGAAGAGTATCTCGAACGAACGCAGCGACTCGATACATTTCGTGATCATCAGGGAAATCTGCCCGAGTCGATGTTGGCCGAGAAATTGGAACTGGCTCGAGAACAAGCGGAACTGGCTGATTTGACCCGGAATTTGATTTCCAGCACCCAGCAGCGGCAACCAGATCAAGACGCCGGTTCGGCCCCCGCTGACGAAACTCACCAACCACAACTACCGAATCAAGAATGACCTCAACCGGATTAACCCTGATTCGACAGGAATCGGTCATGAGCCGTCTTATCCCCGGAAAAATTCTCGAATTGATGCAAAACTCAATGAAAATATCCCGATCCGCTCAACCGAGTCATCTGACAAAATTACTGACAAAATTACCATTGGGAAAATCGGCTGCCAAATGGCCGCCGACTTCTCTCAAACAGCCTGTTCTCCGTTTTTTCACACCCGGCAAAATCTCGCTGTTCACTTGTTTGATCGCGCTCGGTTGCTCTTCGGTCCTCTACGCCATCGAGGAAACGTCGAGCGTTGAACCGACGGCCAACCCGACCGAGGAGGATGCACAGCCGAAACAAACAACGCCGCTCGAAAAATTGGCCGAGGAACCACAGGCCGAGGAACTTAACAAAGAGGAACCGATTGAAAAGGTTGACGAGATCCCCGATGACAATCCCGTCCCTTCTGACCCCAAAACAGAATCCGATAAGATGGATCGAGCCGTGAAGGGGATGAGATCGGCTGGCGATAAGCTCGACGACGGAATCACTGCCGAGGAAACGCAAGCAATCCAAAAACAAGTGATCAAAGACCTGGACGAGATTATCAACCAGTTGGAAAATCCACCTCCGAAACAGGGTGGTGGTGGTGGCGGCGGTGGCGGCGGTGGTGGCGGCGGTGGCGGCGGCGGCGGTGGTAGTGGTGGTGGTGGTGGTGGTTCATCCTCACGGTCACAGCGTCGCGGAAATCGGGACGGCTCGTCACTCAGAAAACGGTCATCAGGGCCGGGGCGGGGTCAAGGATCGGCCAGATCTCAAGCCGAACCAAAGCCGGGTGAGGATCAAGAGCAAGCGGGGGGGACTGCGAGCGAAAATGGTGTGGATTCGTCAAAACAATCACAACAGGATCGGAAAGAGGCTGAAGAAGCGGCCCGTCGCCGCAAGCTGGAAATGGATGTCTGGGGCCATTTGCCTCCCCACGTCCGCGAAGAATTGCTGAATACTTACGGCGAAAGGATGCTGCCAAAGTACGAACATCTCGTCAAACGATTCTACGAAGCCCTCTCGACCCAGAGTGATTCCAAAACGAAATTGCCCGCAGAGATTCGCCCCAAAGCAAAGAAGTGATCACCGTTCGCCGCAAATTCGTCGTCAAGAACCACATTGACCTGTGCCGCGAACCCGACCCGCGAAACACGGCTTTTTGCTGATCCGCGACGATGCCACCCCCTCGTTCCATCATCGTTTACAGACCAGTTCGGCGTTCACGGTGAATTTGATGCCACCACCGGAACCCTGAAATGACAGTGAGCGGCCTATGTCGGATTCTATCGTGAGGCACTGAGGCAGGTTCAGTTCAGTACCTCGGGAACCAATGTCAGCACCGCCACACGTGTTTTCACGATCATCGCCTCGGATGATGAAAATCCACTCTCCGCAACCAGCGATCCTGTGCTTCAACGCCTGACGGTGACACCACCTCAGCCAACAAACGGATCGATAAGAACCGAATTACTTCTTTTCTTCCGGCTTGGGCTCTTCGGGCTTCTTTTCTTCGGCAGGTTTGGCAAGTTCCACACCCCGAATGATTTGCAGTTCTGGCAGCGCCGTTTTGATGCCGCTAACGCCTGCATCCGTGACTTTCGTTTGCCACAAGTACAGCTTTTTCAGCTTCTTTAGTCCTTCCAGCTGCTTCAATCCTGCGTCGGTCACTTCGGTCCCGTAAAGATTCAGGTATTCCAGATTTTCCAGGCCTGCCAACTGCGATAAGCCATCGTCCGTGATCTTGGTTTTTTCCAGGTGAAGTCGAACCAGTCCTTTGAGATTCTTGAGATGGGCCAACCCGGCGTTTGTGATTTCACGACCACGAAGATTCAACTGGGCGACCTGGGGGAGACTAGCCAACGGCGCTAGCTGGTCGTCGGTAATTTTGCCATCCGCCAAATGAAAAGCAACATCCAGATGCGAGTCATTCTGGGCCAATTCCATTACCTGGCCACCCGATTTCCGAATTGCCGCAATCGCCGTCGTTTCGGCTTCCGTCAGCACAGGTTTTTCCTGTCCGTTGGCCGCGGCCAGGAACAGTGAGCCGATTACAGACCAAAGTGTGAACATTCGCATCATGGTGCCAAACTCCTGAGGGAAACAATAACCAAGAGACTCAAAAACGAGACTCAGACCGCATCGAGCTTCTTCCGCCAACGACGATCTGCGTTCAAGACAGACCCTCGCCACGGATTCTCTCAACCAACTTACCAGATGATGGCTTCGAGACAAGTCAGACGTGGCATCGTCCAAATTCATGGTGCCTCGGAAAGCCCTGGCCGATCATTGCCCGAAGAGAAAAATCCTGATGCCCGACCGGCATTTCAAACCAATGTCGAGGCAATCCTTGTGAACTTCATGGGCAAAACGCGGAAGATTGTTAGACTGTTTAAATTGTTTCTGACTCTGAAAAGCCGACTCTTCTAAGACTGTACGCAGACCATGTACCAATTTCGGCTCGCTGTCGCCTCACGTTGCTTTATCCAACCGCTTACTCCGTCGATTCAGTCGGCTGCCGAATTGAACGTGAAAGGCTTGCAGCTGGATGTGCGCACTGAATTACGCGCCAGTGAATTAAGCTCCACGGGCCGCCGTGATCTGTTGCATCAAATCAAAGAACATGGCCTCACCGTCGCCAGTGCGGTGTTTCCACTGAATTTCCCCTTGTACGAACCCGACAAAATCGATGTTCGAGTTGCGGCCATTCGAGACGCGATGCGATTTGCCTATTCCCTGCAGGCCAAAACCCTGTGCCTGCGC
>CAMBQP010000034.1 GCA_945869955.1 Schlesneria paludicola DSM 18645 | reverse complement strand
CTAAAGCGGCTCCGCAGCTCAGTCATCGCATCGAGGTACTGAAACCACTTCTAAAACGGGGCGGTATCAAAGCGGAACTCGGTCGCCGGTCGGGTGGCGTCCGCTTTGTCCTCTTGACCAAAGAGAAGCCGAGTGGCGGCGATGCCGCGGGTCCGCCCCTGCCACCGTCGGTCGACAACTCCCATCATCCAAAGGAAATGCACCGTCACGACGACGGTGACGGTGATTCCCGCAAGAAGCTGTTTGACCTGTTGCGAACCCCCAACCTGGAGATAATCGATGAAGGACATTGAACGCTGGATTCCGGAACGCTGGGATCAGATCGTCGGCAACTGCGCACTCAAAGAATATTTCTGGGACATGATCTGGTGCGTCCGCAAGGAGGGGCACCGCAGCGGGTTCAATTTGCTGGCGACCGGACCATCCCGAACGGGAAAAACGTCGGCGATCAGTTTCGGCATCAAGTGCCTGGGCTGCTTGAATTTCAATTTTGACACCATGAACCCGTGTGGCACCTGCAAATGTTGCACGCTGAACCATCACCTTTACGGCAACGATGGGTGGGAAAACGTCGTGGACTTCCTCGACGAGCGCGAAGCGCCGACGCCGGTCCGTTACCACTACCACCCTGTCGACTGCACGCGACTCTCGGAAGCGGACCTGGAATCCAAACTGGCTAAGATTCGGGTCTGTAACGAGTATCTGCGGATTGTTTACCTGGACGAGGTGCATCGGCTCTCTCGCCGATTCATGGACGAACGGCTGCTGAAGCCACTGGAAGATTTTCGGGCGATCTGGATTGCGTCCTCCGCCTACGTGAAACGCGACGGCGATAATGGCCAATCGCTGGACAAGATGTTCCAGAACCGCTTCACGTTCCGAATCACAACCGAGATTCCATCACTGGATCAGCTTGTCATCTGGCTGGCGGAGCGCTGCCACGAATGGGGCATTCGGGTCGAGACCCCGGAGGTGACGCTGCCCCGTTTGGCCGAACGCTGCCACCAGGTTCCCGGCATGGCCCTGCAAGTGCTCAACAAGGCCCACAAGCGGCGCAGCAAACTACTGACCGCGGTAATGGTCGAGGAGCACACGTTCGATGTTGACGAGTGACAGACAATTCTGGCCACGCCGAGTATCGCGAGCAACCACGCCCTACGTTGTCACTGGAATTCCGATCGCGTTTGCAATTGGCGTGTAGAGATCGATGTTGGTGGCATCCGTTTCCAGCGAGATGATCAGCGAGTAACGAGCGGACCTGTTCCAACGCACCAAACTTGGCCGTTCCTTCCACCAGCCCGTCACCGGATGAACGGCAATCGTCCCCGATGCGGCTAATTGAGCGGCGGTGCCAGTCCAGACATCAGAATGGATAGAACCTTTGCAACGTAGATTCGGCCCAATGGTCCAGTTTCGTTCGTCGGCAGAGGAATTTATCGATCCCTTATCTTCATCCCATGCCGCTCTGGTGATTCTCTTGAGAAACTCATTGTCGTCCATGTCGGTTGGTCGTTTGATATCGAAACGGAGTCCGTGCGACTGATAACGGTGCTTGCGAGTCCAACCTCGCCGTCCTGGACTCGGTTCAATGAAGTACGACAGCGTGACACGCAATCGCACGGATTCGCCGCCCAGTTGCTCCAAGACTTCCTTCGGCCACGGAAGTCGGTGCAGTCGCATATCTTTGGTCTTGATGTCTTTCTGGCCACTGTTTCCGACGACTTGATCAAATGGCTGAAGCGAATCTTGAATAATCAGGGTCGCGTTGTTCCCGGCACTCCATAACGCATGATCGAGATCGGGAACTCCATAGCCGTATACACGGAGCCGATTGTGGCGTTGGTCGTTGGGAAACTCTGCGAGCATCGGAGCCGTCCAACGGGCTGAGTGAACCAAGAGTCCGCGCACTGATTCGGGCATAAGGTCCGGATAACGGGACCAGATGATGGCGGCGTAACGCGCCGCCAATGCGGTCGCCGCACTCGTGTCGCCAGTTGTCGTGAGCAACGCTCCGGTCGAACTTGTACGCGTCGTTAACAGCATCAAGTCATCAACGTAATCTGCATGGCCAGTCGTTGGATCGATTGCGAGATTGCCCCCTTCCATCACGATGTCGGGCTTGATGGGCCACGACCGATCTTCCCACACAACAGACGTTCTGCTGGCCGGGCTGAGCTGGCCTGCGTTGGCGACTGGTTTCCACTCCCGGTATTCGTTCGCGTGAATCGTCGCTTTTTCGGTAAAAGCTCCCACAGAGATGGCATTCCACGATTGAGCCGGGTCTTCGACCCCTTGCGTGTGATTGTGGTCGGGATAGTCGCGGCGACCAACCACGGGCGTGTTGCCAGCGGAGACGACCAACAACCTTGAAGGCTGGCCCGCTTCTTCCGCTCCGGAACAAATCTGATCCAATGCGGCCGACCATGACGACGGATAACCTTCATCGCGACTGTCCGCCGTGACGGTTAGGGCAAAGGCACGCTGCTGGCGCTCGGGAGCCACGATTTCGATTCGGGACACGGACTGTGCCGTCACGTCACCATACAGATCGGGGTCATGTTCTCCGTGGTCTGGCAGGATTTTGACCGACTCCAGCCGGTGTTGGAGCGAAATTACCCCGGAGCTATTCAGCAACTCCGTCAGGCAGCCATAAAGCGCCAGACCTGCCATCCCCGTTCCATGCTGCTGGGGTTGACCGTCACTGGCGCGCCAAGTCGGATCAACCGCGAGCAAATGCTCTTCTGCGAGAGCCAATTCCAGCATCGGATGGCCGCGATTGACCCCCGTGTCGAGATGACAAACTGACGGGGCATTCGCGGGTGGCGGAGTGATGCGGGAGACTGCGTCCTGAATGAAATCTGCCTGGTCTCGCGGCGATAAATCGAGGAATTCCCCCGCGAGAATCTTCGCCAATCGCAATTCCGCCAGGATGTCAAAAAGATTCTCGATGGCGAGCAATTGCGTGACGCTTGCCAGCGCCAAAACGACGCGGCGATCAGGGAAATGCAATTCTCGATGGGAAACCAGCACTCCGGCGGTTTGAGCACGTTGTCGAAACACGGCAACAACATCGTGTGGATTGGTATCTTCCCGCAGCCAGACTTCCCACCATAGTGATTGATCCTTTTCTTGCGGAAACTCACCAGTATCCATCCAGAACGATTCCAACGCTGCCAGTCGAATCTGGCCGATGCTGGCGACTAAGTCGTTGTTGGCAGGCTTGCCTTTTTTGGTGTTTTTGGCAGGATCGGCAAACGCTTCGAACTTGCGGACGAAGAGGCCGACCTTGCCGTCGGGGATGAAGACCGTCGCGTGCATGACACCACTCGCATCTACGCGAGAATTCCGCATTTCGACGCCGCTGCCATCGGATTCCAAGCTCTGCAAACGGAGTTTGAATTTTGGATCGCTCCGAAAGTCGAGAACCAACCCCTTGGGCCGCGCGGCGGTCGGATGTGCTGTGACCTGCGACTTTGCTTGCTGTTCAGCCACCTGAACCTGGGAAATGAGCGACTGGCTATGCGGTACTCGATCGCGTGGAGGCACGCGAAATTCGCTAGACCCGACTTGTCGAGCGTATGTATACCGTTCGACGGTCCCCGTCTCGCGCGGGAAAAGATGAGGCAGTTGATCCATGAATCAGGTACTCTCATCCTGACCATTCGCGACCATGGTCGTTCGGTCGATTCTCCGTCGGTCGTGCAATGTGCCCACCAACATGGCCGTGGTCACTTTGCCGCGTTCATTCAGAATGCAGTCTTTGGCCGCGTCGTCGCAGGCACGCGCGATTTCTGCGTGACTCAGACCGACAGCTGCTTCGTTGATTCGCGTCCAGGCTGGGCGGTTACCCAAAAACACGCGCAACCGATTGCGAATGAGAGCTGTGGCTTGCTCCGAATCAGGACGGCCGTATCGAATCACATCGTCGAATCGTCGAAACAGGGCCTCGTCGAGCATCGCTTCGTAGTTGGTCGCGGCAACGATGAGGCTGTCGGAATCATCCTGTTCCAGAAATTGAAGAAATGAATTCAGAACACGTCGAATCTCCCCGACATCATTCTTCGCACCGCGGTCCGTTCCGATCGCATCAAATTCGTCGAAGAAATACACGCCCTGAGTTTCGGTCATCGCGTCGAAGATCAGACGCAGTTTTGTGGCCGTTTCTCCCATGAACTTCGTGATCAACCCATGGAGCTGCACTGAGAACAGCGGAAACTTGAGTTCTCCCGCCAAAGCAGAGGCCGTCATAGTCTTACCGCATCCCGGCGGTCCGACCAGCAACAGCTTTCGACGAGCCGAGAAACCATGTTGGCGCAAACGCGACTGGCTGCGGTACTCATGAAGCACCCGATGCAACGCGGTTCCCGTTTCACGACTCAAGACCATTTCCGAGAGATGCGTCTGTGGATAACTGGCCGCCAAAAGGGAGGCAAGTTCGCCGCTTGGGCGAGCGATGGGGACTGACCCGCCAATTTTTCCGGCGGCCTGCTTTCGCTTGATGTCATCTACCAAATCTCGAAGCTGCTGAGCAAGCTGCCCTTTGCCGCCGCGTGCGGCATCGGCGGCGATTTGCAGGGCCACGGACGCAAAATGCTCTCCGTTCCCTTCACCGTAACTTTTTAGCAGCGCTTTGACTTGTTCAGCGGTCGCCATCATTTCCTTCGCGTACTGACTATCCCTGCACTTGGAATCAGTCTTGCCACGGCATGATTCTACCTTAAATCCGCAGGACAGTCACTCGCAGGTCAAAACGCCATTTTCAGTTACGCAGCCCACCGACACTCTGGGGACACTGAGCTGGCTTGAAAATATGTTGCGATTTTGCTCACATTTAATTTGGAGCGGAATGATGGCGAGGATGGCACGAGCGGAAGTGTTTGCGCCTGATGAAGTTGCGGTTGTGCATGTGATGAATCGCGTGGTTCGTCGCTGCTACCTGCTGGGTAATGATCCGGTGTCCGGCAAGAATTATGATCACCGCAAAGTGATGATTGAATTGCAGTTACAGCGATTGGCCGGGGCTTTTGGGATTGACCTGCTGGGATTTGCCATCATGTCGAATCATTTCCATTTGATTCTGAGGTCGCGTCCAGATGTTGTCTCGACTTGGGATGATACCGAGGTGGTTCGGCGGTGGTTGTTGATTTGTCCGGTGTGGAAGAATTCGGCGGGGGATCCGGAAGAACCAAATGAAGTGGAACTCAATTCCATCCGAAATGACCGGCGAAAATTGGAAACCGTTCGGTTGCGATTGAGTGATCTCGGTGGGTGGATGCGGGTGTTGTGTCAAGACATCGCGGTGCGACCCAATCGGGAAGACGAGGAACTCGATAAAGTCTGGCAGAGTCGCTTTCGGGCAGTCCTGTTATTGGATGAGGCGGCACTCCCCAAATTGATACAAAACCAGTAACCCTCATTGGATCACGTTTTTGTTACACGGGCCGTAATCGTGAGCTGTTGAATGCCGGCTTTTTTTGGCATGTGTGATTGACGTTAATTGGACTTATCCCCTTTTCCGCAATCCAAATGTTGAATGCCACCATTTTTCTGTACGCATGGTTGACGTTAATTGGACTTATCCCCTTTTCCGCAATCCGTCTGGCATCCATTCGGGATGCGGGGTGCGTCGAATTCCGCTACCGGTGGTGTCGCTGAAGCTCAGCCACCAGCTCATCACGTTAGTCCCTCCGCGACAAAGATCCTGCGCGACAAAGATCCTGTGCGACAAAATGCGCCTAGATCCCCCGCTACAGGATACTCTTCAGATCCGGCGCGCCGGGATGCACCCAAGTCCTGCACGACCGCAAGAGACTGAGAGGAAACTCGAGAAACAACGAATTTTGAAGCAAAACGTTGCGATGATTTTGGTTCTTACCGGTGTCGGGATCGTTACCCAGCAAATCGCAGCGACGAAACACGCGAGACATCACGGTGTCACCATTTAAAAAAAAGGTGTCCCCATGTCCCCTCTCACGCGTTTACTGAAATTGAATCGACCAAGGTCGTCGTCTCCCAGTCTCTCCCCATCCCCCCCTCGATTAACCAACGGGCGGCTTGACCTCAAATGCGTCACGCAACCGCGCGAGACTTTTGGGAATGGCGGAAAGCGGATCTTCCTTTCCTTCGAATTCGAGTGACACATAGCCTTGATAGTTGTGCTTGCGAAGTATCCCCGCAATCTTTGGGTAATCCAGGTCAAGCGTATACCAGGTTCCGCCGCCGTAGTACGTCTTCGCCTGGACCAGGACCGCGCGCGGGGCAATCGCGTCCATCTGCTCATACATCTCTTCCAGAAAATTGCCGGTATCGAGTGTGATTTGCAGCCAGGGGGAATTCACCGCGTCCACCACACGATTGACTCCCGCTGCCGTTCGACCCAACCCCCAATGGTTCTCCAAGCCAAGAACCACGCCACACTCTTCCGCTTTGGCGAGACATTGCTGCAGCCCATCAATCACCCAGCCAAACCCCGTGTCATCCGAGACACCAGGAAGCCGTGGCTCGATCCCCTTATTGGCCATCAGTTCATCAAAGTCCTTGGCGGTTCCCCAACGACCGGTGTTCACTCGGAGGGTCGGAATCCCCAAACGATAGGCGAGCTCGATGCAATGGATGGTATGCGCGACATTCTTCTGCCGCACCTCTTTATCGGACGAGACAAAGGTCTGATGTGTCGAGAACCCACACAGATCGATCCCCCGCCGAAATGCGCGCTGTTTCAACTTCTGCAGCGTACTGTTCGATTCGTCTTCCATTTGTCGATGCAGGATCTCGACCCCGTCAAATCCCATGTCCGCCGCCAGATCAATGCACTTTTCGATGTTTCGCAAAGGCTCGTTGCGGAACTGCCAGAATGAGTAGGTTGAAATCGCAATCCGATTCCCGCGCCACCCGGCGCTCTGCGCAGATTTCAATCCCGCTGCAGACTGGTCATCCGCACCCTGGCTCAATTGGCAGCGGGTTCCAAGCACGGCGGCAGCGGAAGCGGCCATAAAATTTCGTCGGTTGGTACTCATGGTTCATTCCTCGCAAACACAATGGTCTGCCCTGTTGGGGGTCTGCCCTGTTGGGTGCTGTACAGAAACGGAATCAATTCCTTCGTCGACTGAGGACGGGTTTGACCCAAGACGAGGTCGACTCAACACAATCATCGATGGTTCGAAAAGTCACTTCGTCCGCTGCAGTCAAATCGCCCCTGTTCATCGAGACACGGCGACTTTCAGCCTGGGATGCTAAAAAAGCCCCCTCGAAGAGAGACTCAAATGACAATAGCGGATTTCTGAGGGATTCTGAAGTAATCAGGCCTTGCCGGTGCGCGGTAGTCGAGTCGTTTTTCCGGCGACAGGGAAGCAGAGCCAAATCGCACCGGTCTTTTTTCGCTCGACGGTAATACGGGAGAAGAAAAGCGGAACGCCAAGTCGCTAAGACGCGGGGCGCTCAGTAAACGAAGAATCAAGGAGCTCATTCTCGAATCCGTTTTCACATGATAGACTCAAATCGATCGGCATTCCGTTCGCAGGCTCTGTACCTCGTTACCGAATGCGGTCGTGAATGGCAATTTGTCGAGGGTTATCGAAATGGACTTCGTCGCAATCGATTTTGAAACGGCCAACGAGAAACGGGATAGCGCCTGCGCGATTGGCTTGACCGAGGTCGAAAACGGACGGGTCAAAAAGCCGATTTACCATCTCATCCGACCGACCGAGATGCGATTCTCATCCTGGAATACCCAAGTCCACGGGATTTCTGCGCACGATGTCCTGAAAGCCTCGTCCCTGAAACAGCTTTGGCCGTCGATTCGGCATTTGATTGAGAACCGATTAATCGTTGCGCACAATGCCTCGTTCGATTTGAGTGTGCTCAAGCATTCCTTTCTTGCGGAATCCATTCCGGTTCCGGAACTCGATTACCTTTGCACCTTAAAATTATCGCGCCGCGCCTGGCCGGATCTCGGATCGTATTCACTCGGTATTCTCGCGCAAATACACGGGATCAAGCTTAAGCATCACCACGCAGGAAGCGATTCCAAAGCGTGTGCCGAACTCTTATTGCTGGCAGCCAAAGCCCATGCCGTGGCTTGCCCCCTCGAACTCGCGACGCTTTTGGCCGTCAAAACAGGGACACTCCGTTTATAAGTCAGCCACAGGTGTCACTGTAAATCAGACCTTGAGGACAGGGTTCAAATTCATATCGACCCGTCCTCTGATTGTTGCTGCCCGTCCCGCCTCGATTCGCATCCCCTGCCGCCAGTCCGCCAAGACGTGCTGGGAATAAAAAAACAGCCTCAGCAATTGTGCTGAGGCTGTTTTTGGGATTCACGTTTCAAGTTAGCTATTCGATTTCTGAGCCAAATTCAGCATCTTGCGTGCTCGCTGTTGGTCCACCTGCTTTGCGGTCGTTTCTTCATCGGTCTTTGCCACGCGGGCCAGCACTTCAGCCAGTTGCTTCTCAGCGTCTGCTGCCGAAATCTCTTTCGAGGGGACGGCACGATTCGTGAGCAGGGTCACGGTCGAACCGAGCACCTGAGCGAAGCCACCGTCAATAAAATAACTCGTCGCCCCAGCTGCCGCGGTAATTCGCAGCTCACCAGTTCCCAAACGTCCCACCAATGGAATTCGTCCAGGAAGAATCCCAATGTCGCCGTCATACAGCGGAAACCGCAACGCAGCAACAGGCTCGTCGAGCAGTGTCCGCTCGGGAGTCACGACAATCAGTCGCAATTTGTCGCCACCAGCCATATTGACCTCTTAACCCTTTTACTCAAAATTTGGTAACTCAAAATTTGACGGAACCGAGACGCGTCCCATCGCGGCCTGCTGAGACGAGCCCACCGCCGCAACAGAAACGTATCTCAGGCCTTCGCCATCCGTTCGGCTTGTTCAGCCGCTTCAGAAATCCCACCAACATACGTAAAGGCGGCTTCAGGAAGATGGTCCCATTTCCCGTCGCAGAGTTCTTCAAAGCTCTCGATCGTCTCGTCACGTGGGGTGATCTTCCCCTTCTTGCCGGTGAACGGTTCCGCCACCAGGAACGGTTGTGACAAGAAGCGTTCGATTCGGCGAGCACGATGTACCACCAGCTTATCTTCTTCGCTCAATTCATCGATACCGAGAATCGCGATGATGTCTTGCAGTTCGCGGTATCGTTGCAGGATCTGCTGCACGCGACGAGCGATCTTATAGTGTCGTTCACCGACAACCAGCGGATCCAGAATTCGTGACGACGATGACAGCGGATCGATGGCGGGGTACAGACCCTTTTCAGCGATCCGGCGTTCCAGATACAGGAATGCGTCCAAGTGAGCAAACGCGGTCGCTGGTGCAGGGTCGGTTGGATCGTCTGCCGGAACATACACGGCTTGCACCGAGGTGATTGCCCCACGATTGGTCGACGTAATACGTTCTTGCAGCGAGCCTAATTCCGTTCCCAGGGTGGGCTGATAACCCACGGCACTTGGCATACGCCCCAGCAACGCAGACACTTCGGAGCCGGCTTGCGAGAAACGGAAGATGTTGTCGACGAACAGCAGGGTATCGGCCCCTGTCGCATCACGGAACCATTCGGCCATCGTCAAAGCGGTCAAGGCGACGCGGAGACGAGCACCTGGCGGTTCGTTCATCTGACCGAACACCATGGCTGTCTGATCGATCACGTGGCGACCGGTACTACCGATCTCGGCCTCTTGCATTTCGAGCCAGAGGTCGTTTCCTTCACGGGTTCGCTCTCCAACCCCGGCGAACACCGAATAACCACCGTGTGCGGCAGCGATACGAGCGATCAACTCGGTGAGAATAACCGTCTTCCCAAGACCCGCACCACCGAACAGACCTGCTTTACCACCGCGTACGAACGGCACCAGCAAATCGATAACCTTAATCCCGGTCTCGAACAACTCGGTCTTGGAACTCAGGTCAGACAGTTTCGGAGGATCACGGTGAATGGCCCACCGTTCATCACAGGCAACTTCACCCCGTCCGTCGATCGGATCCCCGAGCACGTTAAACACGCGACCCAGAGTCCCCTTCCCGACAGGAACGCTCACCGGAGCACCGGTGTCGAGCACGTCCATCCCCCGCACCATTCCATCGGTCGAACCGAGGGCGACGCAGCGGACGCGGCCACCACCAAGGTGTTGTTGAACCTCTCCGGTGACCTTGATCTTAAGACCTTTGACATCGGCCTCAATTTTAACGGCGTTGTAAATCCCGGGCAGATTTGCGTCGGAAAACTCTGCGTCAAACGTCGATCCAATGATCTGTGTGACATGGCCAATGTTGGTGCCGGTCGTCATATCTGTGGTCTCTATTCTCGATTGATCTCGTTCGCCACTCTGATCCGAGTTACACGATCGTCGTAACAAGTTTTTACTAACAACTTCAAACAAAAGAAATCTGTTGCTCGAACAGTCGTCCGGCAGGTGATCCTGCTCATTTATTCCAAAGCGGCTGCACCGCCAATAATTTCGCTCAGTTCCGAGGTGATCTGAGACTGACGAGCCCGATTGTACTGAGCCCGAATCGTCCGAATCATCTCATCCGCATTATCCGTTGCACTCTTCATCGCAACCATTCGCGCGATCTGCTCACTCACCGCTGCATCCAGAAAGCATTTGTACAGCCGAGCCTTGAACGACGCGGGAACTAACTCTTCCAGGATCTCACGGGGACTCGGCAGAAACTCGTATTCTACCTTGGGACCCGTTTTTTCAGACTCCGCCGTTGTCAACTTGCCAATAGGCAACAAGGTCTCGATGACCGACTTCTGGCGAGACATCGTCTCGAATTTTGTGTACGAGACATCCAGGCGATCGATCTCACCTGAAACGAACAGCTGCACAAATCGACGTGCGAGCACATCGACTTCCTCGAACGACGGCTTGTCTTCAAAATGGGTGTAGCTGGCCGTGGTCTCGATCTTCTGAAATTTGAAGAACCCGATTCCACGCTTACCAGAGACCTCAATCTCGAGCGGTAACTGATCTGCTTTGGCCTGCCGAATTCGACCCTGAGCCAAACGCAAGACCCCGCCGTTATATCCACCGCACAAACCACGGTTGGACGTAATCACCAGCAGGATGCTCTTCTTTTCGGCAGGATGCTGTTGCAAGAGGGGATGTGTGAACGCCCCCCCTTTTTCCTGGTCCGTATTCGACAGATCGGAAACGATCTCGGAAATCTTCCGCGTGTACGCAGCCGCTTGTGTTGCTCGATCCATCGCCTTCTTAAAGCGCGCGGTCGCAACCAGTTCCATCGTTCGCGTAATTTTGCGAACGTTGCGAACGGCTTTCAACCGCTTAATGATCGCACGTGCTTTTGCCATGATTCTGCTTTACCCGACAGGGCGACTACGAAAAACTCAGACGATCCACGCGACACGACCAGACGACTACTTCGTCTGGGTCGCAGCCCACCGATCACGCCACTCTTCCAAAGCCTTCTTCAGCATCGCTTCAGTGGCATCGTCGAGCACGCCACCCTTCACCAATGCATCGCGGACTTCACTCTTTTCTTCTCGCATGAACCGGATCATATCCTGTTCCGCTTCCTGAACGCGTGGAACAGGAACCTTATCGAAGTAACCCTTCGAACCACCATAAATACTCATGACCTGATCGGCCATGTTCAACGGACGGAACTGTGGCTGCTTCAGCAACTCCACCATACGGTATCCACGGTCCAGTTGCTGTTGGGTCGCCTTATCCAGTTCCGTGCCGAGTTGAGCAAACGCTTCCAACTCACGGAACGCAGCCAGATCCAGTCGCAAACTACCGGCAACTTTCTTCATGGCCTTGGTCTGAGCATTACCACCGACGCGTGAGACCGAGATCCCGACGTTGATGGCGGGACGGACCCCCTTGAAGAACAAGTCTGGTTCCAGATAAATCTGACCGTCGGTGATCGAAATCACGTTCGTCGGAATATAAGCCGAAACTTCCCCTTCAAGCGTCTCGATGATCGGCAACGCCGTCATCGAACCACCACCAAGTTCGTCGCTCAGCTTCGCCGCTCGTTCCAGCAACCGACTGTGACAGTAGAACACGTCCCCAGGATAGGCTTCACGACCGGGTGGTCGTCGCATCAACAGTGACAATTGACGATAGGCAGTAGCCTGACGGGTCAAGTCATCGTACACGACCAGAGTATGTTTACCCTGGTACATGAAGTATTCGGCGATCGAAGCCCCCGCGTAGGGGGCAATGTATTGCAGTGGTGCTGGATCACTTGCAGAGGCACTAACCACAATCGTGTAGTCCATGGCCCCTGCTTTGGTGAGCGCCTCGACAACCCCTGCTGTCGAACTGGCTCGTTGACCGCACGAAACATAAACACAGATGACGTCGCCGCCCTTCTGGTTAATGATCGCATCGACGGCGACAGCGGTCTTGCCAGTCTTACGGTCACCGATGATCAATTCTCGCTGGCCACGACCAACGGGCGTCATGGCGTCAACCGCCTTGATACCGGTTTGCAGTGGCTGCTTCACAGGCTGGCGACCAGCCACGCCTGGTGCCGTTGTTTCCAACGGACGAGTCTGTGTTGAGAGTACCGGACCTTTTCCGTCCAGCGGGACACCCAAAGGGTCCACGACTCGACCGATCAGCTCGTCGCCGACAGGAATCGACAGCAATGCCCCGGTGGTACGGACTTCTTCACCTTCGGTGATCTTGAGGTAATCCCCCAAAATGATCACACCGACGGAGTTCTCTTCCAGGTTGAACACCTGGCCGCGAACACCGCTTTTGGTGAATTCGACCATTTCGCCGGCCATGGCCGTTGCCAAACCATAAACCCGTGCGATTCCGTCGCCGACTTCGACGACGCGCCCGACTTCACTGGTTTGTATCTGTCCGCGAAAGCCTTCAATTTCGGTCTTGATGACTGAAGCGATCTCGCCCGCGTTGAATTTCATTCAGACACCTCTCGCGCAAACGTACGCGAAGTTGTTTCATTTGTGTTTTCAAGGAACCGTCATAAACGGTATCGCCCACGCGAATCGTCATCCCACCGAGCAACGATGGGTCGACTCGCGTTTCCAATATCGGCTCTGTTGACAAGGCCGTAGCCATCGACTGACGAACTGTTTCCAATGTCTCTGCAGACAATTCAGAAGCACTCGTCACCAGCACCCGCCGCTTTGACAATCGTCGCTCGGCCTCACGGACAGCAAGATCGTGAATTAGCGGGATCAAATCCAGTCGGTCGTGATGACCAACGACACTGATAAACCTACCAAACAGCGGTGAACTTTTCGGTACGATCACTCGGTCCAGCAACTGGAGCTTGATATCGCTACTTAATTCGTTCGTCCGCAGCATATGATCAAACTCAGGGTTTTTGGCCAACACATCGTTGACAAACGAACCCAGTTCGTCGAGTGCCGCAGAAACTCCGCCTACACCGGCTGAATCGAGATACGCAAGCGCGTAAACCTTGGCAACCGACTGAGCTCCAGGATCTTCCATCACCGAAGGGATACGGCTCCGGAGTTCTTGTTTTTCCACGGATAACGCTCCTTAGTTCCGCCGAACGTTTAATTGGGACAATGCTTCTTTAACAATCCGATCGTGATCAGCACTGGTAAGGCTTTTCCCAATCACTTGCTCTGTCGCATTGACAACATTCGTCGAAACGAAATCGAATAACTCCGTGAGAGCCTGATCTCGCGATCGTTCGATTTCTAAAATCGCCCGATGCTTCATTGCTTCCGACTCATTTTGTGCGAGCGTCACAATCTCTTGTTTGGTATGCTCGGCATCGCGTCGCGCTTCCGCCAAAATATCTCGAACTTCGTCTTGAACCTTTGCCAGTTTTTGTTCGTGTTCTTTCAACAAGGACTCGGACTTCAACCGGCTCGCCTCAGCATCCGCGATATTCTGTTTAATACCCCGCTCACGCTCGTTCAACCCTGCCTGCAATGGACCCCAGGCACCCGCCCGCAAAATCGCTAAGTACACGGCGAACGTGATCAGCGAAAATAGGACAAGATCTTGTCTCCAACTCATCGGCAGCCCACCACCGTGGCCCCCACCGCCATGCTCGCCGTCACCATGAGCAGCATCCGCATGAGCTGCTTCGCCATGTGGCGCACCTGCATCATCGGATGCATAAGTGAGCGATGTGACCTGCAGCCCGAAACTGACGATCGCGACGACGAGAATTCTGATGATTATTGAAGACATACCCGCAACTCGCACGCAAAAACAGGGGCAAAAATCAACGCTACCAACTACAGTAAACGTTTTGCTACAGTAAGCGTTTTGCTTCAGTTAGCGTAGGGCTTGTAACCAGCGTTATTCAGCATGCAAACGATCAATGCGAAGAATGTCGCACCTTCGATGAGTGCTGCAGCGATGATCATCGCAGTCTGAATGCTGCCAGCGACTTCTGGCTGACGGGCCATCCCTTCGACAGCGGCAACACCAATTCGGCCGATACCGTAACCGGCACCGCAGATCACAACCGCAGCACCAAACGCTGCCGAGAAGTGAATCCCACCACTGCCACCGTCAGCAGCCATCGCAGGGGCGGCAAACACCAGCAACATTGCAATACCGTAACACAACACGCGTAAATTCTGACTCACGTTCATTCTCCTGACAGGGAAACTTGGGGCAACCCCAATAACATTTTCTCGGACACAGCATCAGTGAGGGTTTACAGCCGCACTGATGAATAACGATGTTAGCAATGCAAACACGTAAGCCTGCAAGAAGGCCACGAACAACTCAAGAAAACCAATCCCAACCTGGGCAAGGATACTGGCCGGAGCCACAATTCCCCACAAATTACCCACATCCATGGCGATAAAGCCAAGGAATACACCCAATACTGTATGTCCCGCCATGATGTTGGCAAACAATCGAACCGCCAGTACACCGTGCTTAATCAGTAGCCCGCCCGCTTCGATCAACCAAATCAAAGGGAGCAATACTACAGCGATTGGCCCAGGCAAATCCATGCCAGGAACTAAGGATTTGAGAAAGCCACCAAACCCAGACTTTGCAGATCCGAAGTAAACCACGTGCAGAAATGTCACTACAGCGAGCACACCCGTGACGTTGATTTCTGCCGTTGGAGATCCCAGCAAAGGAATCGCCCCCAGCAGATTACAAAACAAAATGTAGAAGAAGACGCTCCAAACGTACGGCAGATACTTATCCGCAGGATGACCCACTTCCACCGCAACCTGGCCCGAGCCGGCCGCTACAACCTCCGAATGACCGTGATCATGAGCATGATCGGAATCATGGGAATGATCGGCATGCTCATCGCCATGACCATGATCATCATGAGGAATACCGATTGAAGGCCGGACAATCTCGTCCCGCACATACAACGCAAGCATTTCCCAGAAGTTCCAGAACATTCCCTTCACCGGCTTACCACCAGCGACCCGACCCGATAAACCGCGAAACACCAAAAAAACCAAGAGCGCCGCAACAACCTGCAGCACCATGTATTTCGAGAGACCGAAAGGAAGCACCGGCTGCTCACGTAGGCCGAACATATCAAGTACGAATCGGGGCAATTCCCAAGTCGAACCGTCGCGCACGTGATGAAATGGATCCATAGCCGCCGCCAAACCTACTAAAAACAGAATCCCTTACAACCCAATAGGGCTCGCAGGGGTTAATATCAACCAAGTCTCAATTGCCAAGGAAAGCAAATAGACCAAAATCAGCCAAACAGGAAAATCAAGCAAACCCAAATCGGGCCATTGCGAACTGACCGCGAGATAACCAACAATCACAAACAGCAAGCGATTCACTGTGGCAACCATCACCAATCGGACGCTCATCACAGGACCCCACATCAGGGCACTCATGAAGATCGTCATCCACCCAGGAATCAGGCACAGCCCAACAGAACAAACCACCCCAAACACAGCTCGATCACCAACCCATTCAGAAGCCAACCACGAAAGCAACAAACCCAGCAAAACGATCGCCGACGTAAACACAACCTGACGCCAGACCAGAAAATGCATTCCAGCCCTCAATTCCAAACAAACGACTCACCGTTTTCGGCTGCTATCATTCGCAAACTTAATCAATTCCAACAGAGAGATCACAAAACCTAAACAGGCACCGACCATCAACATCCATGGAGTTGTCCCCCACTTCGTATCGATCCACCAGCCAATCAGCGGTGGAAATGCCATTTGCATCCCGATCGAACTGACTTTGGTTGCCAGCACATAACCTCGGGCTACCGAGTTGCGACCGTCGCGAGATTCTTCGCCGGCGGCCATATCGTCACCCAAACTTAAGGCATCATGGATCTTTCAGGAAGCGACAGAGGATAGCTTTGCGGAATTCTGGTGTCAAAGCATGTGCTTTGTATGAGGAAGAATTCTCAAAAGTGGTTCTTGCGGTCGATGGACTTGTCCGAATCCAGTAAATCCGCTGCACGATGGCTGGGATTGTGCTGGGGTGGCGCTTGGTTGTCGGATTGCGGCAATCGGCTTAGACTATGGTGATATTCCATGGCCGGCCAGACAACAACTGGCGACAGATCTCCAATCCGAGGTATTTCCATGTCCGCTCCGGTTTCTTCTGCAAGTGAACCTCTACGACTCACAGGTACACAATGGCTGATCTGCGTGATTGCGGCGATCGGGTTCGCGTTTGATATCTACGAGCTCTTGATGCTGCCATTGATTATCGGCCCCGCGCTGAAGGAACTGGCTGACATTACACCGGCGAAGAAGGAGCTGTTCGCCTACTGGTTCGGCATGATGTTTTACGTTCCTGCGGTCTGTGGGGGAATTTTTGGTTTGTTAGGGGGCTACCTGACTGACCGCCTGGGACGTCGTCGCGTGTTGACGTGGAGTATTTTGCTTTACGCGTTTTCTGCATTTGCAGCCGGATTTTCGACGAATTTGCCGATGCTCTTATTTTTCCGGACAACCACTTTCATTGGTGTTTGTGTTGAGTTCGTGGCTGCGGTGGCCTGGCTGGCAGAGCTATTTGACAATCCGACTCAGCGGGAAAAAGTGCTTGGCTATACCCAGGCATTTTCTTCCATCGGAGGTTTGCTCGTCGCCGTTGCCAGCGGATTGATTCTGCAATATGCCGACAGTCTTCCCGCGATCAGCTTGCCTGGATTTTTGAATTTTTTCGGTGGCGAAATCAGTGCTCCTCATGCCGCATGGAGATACACGCTGATGTCGGGCCTCATTCCCGCCATCCCCCTGATTGTGATTCGTCCCTTTTTGCCCGAATCACCGAAATGGGCCCAGAAAAAGGAAGCGGGAACATTGCGTCGGCCGAGCATTGCCGAGCTGTTTTCGCCAGAACTTCGTAGAACCACTCTCGTGACCACTGCGATGTTTGCCTGTAGCTACGGTGTTGCCTTCGGGGCGATTCAACAGATGCCTCAGATCGTCGCTGGGATCGATGCGGTCAAGACCGAGACCGCACAAAAGGTCAGTGCCGCCAAGGAAAAAGAGTTCGACAAAGAGCCCAACAAAGAGATCGCCGCTGAAAAAGCGAAGGCCGCTGCAGGGCGAGTCAGTGGCGAAGTGCGTCAGAAGAAGGCGGCGGAATACACCAAGGCCCAGGAAATCGGTGGCTTGGTGGGCCGCTTCGGTCTGGCGGCAATGGTTGTCTTTTTTGCCAGTCGACGAACCTTATTGCGAGTTTTCCTGATTCCCGGATTGATTCTGACTCCTTTGATTTTCATCGCCTTTGCCAGAGGCCATGAGACAACCTACTTCAGTGGGGATATCAGCTGGATTCCTGGCTTTCACGGATTTCATATTTCGCTACTGGGGATTGGGATTTTTCTGGCAGGACTGTTCACCGTGGCTCAGTTCAGCTTTTGGGGAAACTACCTGCCGCATGCCTATCCGGTTCATCTGCGGGGGACCGGCGAGAGTTTTGCCGCGAACATCGGTGGTCGCATGATTGGGACACCCTTCGCCGCAGTCACTCAGTTTCTGGCTTTACAAACCTTCGTTCCCGGTGAATCCCCCGAAGCAAAAACAGCCTACGTCGCGGCGGGTGTTGCCGGAACACTGTTCGCCTTGAACTTGATCCTCTCGTGCTTCCTCCCCGAGCCCAAGCCCGAACAAGAATAACCCGAACAAGAATTATCAGGGCAGGCTGTTCGCATCCCCAAAAAAGGCGAATTCCTTTTTCCTTAGAAATCCGACTGAACCATGCAAAACGTGACGCAAGTAACTGGCAGTGGCATCCCTTTACTTCTGGACGACATCGATACCGATCGCATTATCCCCGCTCGCTTTCTCCGCTGTGTCACCTTTGACGGGTTGGGTGAGCATGCTTTCGAGGATGATCGCGAGCAGGACAAATCGCATCCCTTTGATGACGCTCGTTTCCAACAAGGGGCCATCCTGATTAGCGGGCGAAATTTTGGCTGTGGATCTTCGCGAGAACATGCTCCTCAGGCTTTGATGCGCTGGGGAGTTAAGGCGGTGATCGCTGAATCCTTTGCCGAAATCTTTTTTGGCAACTGCACAACACTCGGAATCCCCTGTGTTTGTGCCAATCGCGCCGATCTGGATCGTCTGGCAAGCATCGCCGCCGAGACCCCCCAACAGGAAATCACCGTCGACCTGATGACCAGCCAGGTGCGGACTCAGGGTCTGACGTGTGATGTCACCATCCTCGAAAGTGCTCGATCGTCACTCACCACCGGCAACTGGGATTTTCTCGGTCAGCTGCTGGAAGGAGACGTAGCGGTGAAACAGACCGCTGCAACGCTACCTTACATGTCGGGATACCGCGCTTGATTTGAGAAATGGAGCATCCTGGTGGAAGCCAACCCCTTTCGGCTGCTTCGAAATCTCGGACGGACCAGTGAGATCGTCACCGTGCTGCTCAATCACGGCTTTGGCGATCTCGTGGACCGGATCGGTCTGCGAAATATCTGGTACAGTTGGCGTCAGCGTTTCAGTCGAAATCCCCCCAAGCCCCTGCCACATCTGAAGCTCGTCGAACGAATTCGGATGACGCTGGAAAAACTCGGCCCCACCTTCATCAAGTTTGGCCAAGTCCTTAGTACACGCCCCGACCTGGTTCCTGCGGGAATGCTGGTCGAGTTAAAAAAACTGCAGGAAGGTGTCCCTCCATTTCCTTCCGACGAGGCGGTGGCGCAACTGGAAAACGAACTGGGCGCGCCGGTCGAAAAGCTGTTCGCCAGTTTCAATCGGACTCCGATGGCCGCTGGATCATTGGGGCAGGTGCATGCCGCGATACATTTCAATGGAATGGCACTCGCCGTCAAGATTCGACGCCCGACGGCGGTTCGCGATGTCGAACGCGACCTGCAGTTAATGCATGAACTGGCCATTCTGCTGGATCGACATATTCCCGAGTCGCGGATTTTTGATCCGGTCGGGCTGGTCAATCACTTTGCCCGATCGATTCGTCGTGAGCTGAATTTTGCCCGCGAAGGTCGCACGATGGACGAGTTCCGTCGTCTCTTTCGCCAGGATGCGACGCTGTATGTGCCGCAGGTCTTTTGGGAACTCACCACCGATGCCGTTCTGACGATGGAATTTGTCGATGGATTGCATCTGGACGATTTAAGTCAGTTTGACGGGACCCCATTGACGCGAGCCGAGATCGCCGCCAACGGTGCCCGAATTTTCATGAAGCAGGCGTTTGAATTTGGGGTGTTTCATGGCGACCCCCATCCCGGAAATGTGCGGATCCTCCGCGATGGGACGCTCTGCCTGCTCGACTACGGCATGATCGGAATGCTCGATGGAAAAACGCGTGAGCAAATGATCGATCTACTGCTGGCGATCACGCAACAGGATGTCGATGCGGCGGTCAAGCTGGTTCTTCAAATTGGTGAACCCCATCGTGAGGTGGATCGACCACTGCTGCAGATCGATATGCGCGATTTTGTTTCGAACTATTATGGGGTCGAGCTCGACCGGCTGAACGTCGGGAATATCCTGTCCGATTTTGTCGGGATCCTCTCGAATCATGCCATTCGGTGTCCCGGTACGCTGATGTTGTTTATTCGCTGCCTCGTCACACTCGAAGGAGTTGGCCATAGTATTGATCCCGGCTTCAATCTGGCGGCCCACCTGCGTCCGTTTGTCGAGCAGATTGTTCGTGAGCGATATTCCCCGTCGCGCGTGACGAAAAAAATGTGGAGCGAGTCACAGCGTCTGGTCGGCTATGCGCGTGACATTCCCGGGCATGTGAACCGGACCTTACGAAAACTGAGTGAAGACGATTTGCGGATTCAACTCGAACATCGCAACCTGGACCATTTTATTCTCGAGCTGGAACGTTCCAGCAACCGGATCGTGGTGGGGTTGGTGATTGCATCGCTGATTGTTGCTTCGGCACTGATTATTTCGCAGGGGTCAGCAACCATCTGGGTCACGCTGCCGATTTATGTCTTGTCGAGCCTGCTGGCGATGTGGTTGGTTTATGGAATTTTCCGCAGCGGGCGACTGTAAAGCCGTGGTGAAAACCGTGGTGGCTTGATGCCGCTGGGGCCTCGCTAGCGGCTGCGATCCTCGCTGCCGCGTTTTTTCCCGCTTCACAACGAATCCTGGTTGGACCCATGTTTGATCTCGTGCCAGCGCTGGCGAATTTGGCGAATCAACGATTGGGCCGCTTGCTTGATCGCCGTCAATTGAGCGCGGGCCAGTTGATAGATCTTCAGCCCCGTAAGTGCTGCATACAGCCGATCGTGCCACCAGAGAAATCCATCGTGCAGCCATTTGAACCAGGGAAGCATCAATAACTGGGGGCGACAGAGGACAAACATCCGGGCCTCCAGCGCTGTCCCCAGCAGTTTGGCCGCGATCAGAACCGAGAGACTCGCCAGCCATTGGCCCCGCGACAGCCAGTAAAGGGCCAGCAGCTTGAAGGGGAACAAGAGTGTCAGTGGCAACAAAAAAACGACGACTGTCGCCGCGGGGGACAGTCGTTGAATCAGACTTTCGAGGTACCGGATCCAGGTGAGTCTGGCCAGGATTGCCATGAGCCACTTGAGCCCATTCCACAACGATTCTTCGATCCACATCACGAGTGACGCGATCAGAATCAGTGGTGCAATCAGACACCGCTTCCACCCGCTGCGGACGGACTTCACGCGATCCGCCTTTACAGAATTTGCGCACGAAGTTTTTGCAGCAGTGCGGCAGCGGTACCGATATCTTTGCGTTGCCGTTCGCGGTCATGCGCGATTTCCCGCTCGATCGTCAGTGGCCCCTGGTAACCGATGGCCTTGAGTGTCTGGAGGTAGGTTTCCATGCCGACATCTCCTTCACCGAGTGCGACTTCCGAGCCCCATTCCTGGCCTCGAATCGATTCCGCAGCCCACTTCGCATCTTTACAGTGAACACTCCGGACGAGATGACCGATTTTTTTCAGGGCTTCGATTGGATTGCCGGTCCCATACAGAATCATATTGGCCGGGTCGAAGTTGATAAACAGGTTCGCCCGATCGACATCGTGGATAAATTCGAGCAGGTGCTCGGCGGTTTCTTGTCCCGTTTCGAGGTGCAGGTTCTGGCCGTTTTTGGCGACATGATCCAACAGGTCGCGTGTCGTGTGCAGCAGGGCCAGATAATCTTCGCTCTTCCGGTCGCTGGGGACGAAACCGATATGCATGCCAACCGCACCGCATCCCAGCAGTTTGGTGAAATCGGAAATCTCTTTCATTTCCTGGGCGCGGGCGGCACGGGTTGACGCAGGGACCAGTCCGACGGTGCGGACCGTTGTCGGGATGTCTGCGTAGCTTTCACCCTCGAAACCACCAAAGACACAGGTGATCGTAATTCCCGCAGCCTGACACTGCCCCAGGAATTGCGTCGCCGCCTCTTTCGTGCGGGTCGCAGCGTGTGGTGAGTGGACCTGAACAGTCGGGATTCCTAATTCTTTTGCGACATCCAGATGGACGCCCAAGCCAGCATCAACCGAAGCGAAGACTCCGATGGGCCAAGATGACATGTGGTGTTCCTTGCCTTGCAGGGTGGAAAATCTATGAGCTCTCACCCATGATACGTCTTAAAGGAATGTTCGGCCAGCAACAACGCTGGTCTCGTCGTGACCGTGATCAATTTCTTGTCGTGATCAATTCCTCGTAGACTCGTGCAGACTTTTGAAAGAACCGATATGAGCCGCATCTGGTGGACTACTTGCTGCCTGACGATCGTCTGCCTGCTGGTTGCGGGTTGTGATCCACCCTCTCCCCAAGGGAAACTTCCACCGAATGGCGCGTCAAAGGAACCGCCGCAGGTCACCCCAGGCCCCGTTGATCCCGATGCTCCTGAAGAGTATACGACGACGGCGAGTGGCCTAAAGTATCGCATCCGGCGGCGTTCCGAGGGGAAAAAGCCGACGGTCAAGAGCATCGTCAAAGTCCACTATCGCGGCCAGCTGCAAGACGGAAAAATTTTCGATACCACCTATGGAAAAATGGGTCAGTCAACGCAATTTCCTGTGACACAGGTGATTCCCGGTTGGACCGAAGGTTTGCAACTGATTGGAGAAGGGGGAATGATCGAACTCGACATCCCCGCAGACTTGGGATACGGCTCGAAGGGTGCGGGCCAGTTGATTCCCCCGGATGCCGACCTGCATTTTCTGGTGGAAATATTAGAGGTGACTCCGTAATTGGTTCGAGGTTGTTTGCTACCCCTTTTGTGAGGTTTCCATGAAATTTCGTTCTTACTTTGTGGCGAGCATGTTTTGTATGCTTGCCGTCTCTTCAGAAAGCTCATTCATGCACGCTGCTGACAAGAATGCCACCGAGCCTGGCCCTGCGGATAAAGACGCTCCGAAAGAGTTCACCGCGACCAAAAGCGGGCTCAAATACCGGATTCTCCGCCAGTCCAAGGAAGTGAAGCCCACGGAAAAAGATACCGTCAAGGTGAACTACAAAGGTTGGCTCGACAGTGGAAAAGAATTCGATTCGTCCTACGGCAAGGGGGGCGAGCCGATTGAATTTCCTTTGAATGGAGTCATTCCCGGCTGGACCGAAGGGATGCAACTGGTCGGCAAAGGGGGGATGATCGAACTCGAAATCCCCTATCAATTGGGTTATGGCGCTTCGGGATCCGGACCAATTCCCCCCAAGGCGACGCTCCACTTTATCGTGGAATTGCTCGATGTCACACCGCCCCCCAAACCTTTGGAACCGGGGCCGGTCGACAAGGATGCACCCCAAGAGTTTACGACGACAAAAAGTGGCTTGAAATACCGGATTCGACGCAAGTCAGACGGCAAAAAGCCGACCGCAGCCAACACGGTCAAAGTGCATTACAAAGGCTGGTTTGACGATGGTAAAGAATTTGATAGCTCGTATCAGCGCGGGCAATCGAGTGGCTTCCCACTCAATGGTGTGATCAAGGGCTGGACCGAAGGGATGCAGCTGGTTGGCGAAGGGGGAATGATTGAACTGGAAGTTCCATTCGACCTGGCCTATGGCGAACGAGGTCGTCCGGGTATTCCGCCGAAGTCGACGCTGCATTTCATCGTCGAATTGCTCGAAGTGAAATAGCCGATTGAAAGTGAACATCGTCGCCTGATCGAAGAGAAATCACCCCGTTCTGATGGCGTATCTCTTCGTTCAAGCCCCTGGATAAAACGAGACGGCTTTCCGTGTTCTGGCACCGATGTTCTGCAGCCAACCCGACGGGTTCATGCGGAGCAGCGGTACACTGAACAGGGAAAGCCTTTCTCATTTTCGGTTCGCGATTCGAGACCATCGCGTGTCGCTGAGATCCAGAATCAGTATGTTGGCAGACCGTTCACGGGAACCATCGATTGCTGATAGATTGGTGCACCGGGAATCGCACCGGGAATGGCCGTGGCCGTCTGATTCGGAACATAGGCCTGTTGCGTATAACCCATCGGTGCAAAGGCGGTCTGGCTCATGTCACCTTGGTAGAGTTGCCCGGTCTGCGGGATGTAACCTCCGCCAGCGGGTGAGCAGCCCCCCGTGTTACAGGGACTGTTGCAAGGTGAGCAGCGGTTCATACCGTAACCGGCGCCGTGCATCGCCCCCAAACAACAGCATCCGACCGAAGAAACGGTCAACATCAGGCCAAGCGAAACAAAAGCAAACTTCTTGAACATACAGTGTTCCTTAATTCCTTTGAACCAATTTTCAGGCAGACGTGATTTTGGGAGGGGGGAGATTTATCCAGCGAACGCTTCTGTTACCGGTGGGAGAAACCGGCCAGCCAATCAAGTTCGGTGGCGTGGGGCGGGGTATATGCGAAGACGGGATTTTTGGGAAAGAGCATTTTTCGAAAAAAACGTCGTTTTTTCGAAAAAGGACTCAAGAAATCGGAGCGGCGTGATTTTTTACGCCGCTTACGCTTCTGAAGAAACAGCGTATCCTATTGACTCGAAATAGTTTGCGGAAAACACGCAATTCTGGACCGAGTTCGTGATGAGCAACGACACCTGCGGGAATCACCACCCGGAATCACCACCGCCGATCAGAATCCCGGTGCCGTTTGCACGGGGTTTCCTTGTGCTGGGGAATTTTTATCGCTGGCCTGGGTAGGAGGATTGGGGGTGACTGTGAATGATTCCAGCATCATCGGAATCCGCTCGTTGATTTTTTGCTGCGTGTCGATCCCTTCGGGCAGGACCAAGACCAGAACGCCGATCACACTGCCGGATTTCCGCGAATAGACTTCGAAGGTGTAGTTGGTATCGTTGATGTTCTTTCCGGGGAAACTGAAGTGATCGTAACTCAGCTGCACTTGGTAGGCGGGACTGGTTTTGGGATAGATCTCGGGTTGGCGATCTTTAGGTTGTGGTGCGGCAGGAATCTGCAACGTATCGGTCAGGTACGTCTCGAGCCGACTCACGAACTCGCCCGCGTCGGTTGCGCGCTCACCACCAAGCTCCCAATAGTTGCTTAATGCGTAGATGTATCCTTTGTGGTCCTCGGTGACACCGTTTCCCTTGGCGACCTTGAACACCGAATCCCAGGCACCGATGAGCTCGGGAAAGTTCAGATTCAGATAGTCTGGCTGACGCGGGTCGATTGATGGTTGTTCGTAGGTCCCGTCATCTTTCTTGATCAACGGAGCCGGGGGGATGGGTACGAACTGCCGGGGAACTCGCAATTCCAGGATCTTTTGTGGATCGGTCCATTTCGGTTTCGGTGCCAGCGATTGTTCAATCCGGTCGAGGTATGCGTAGTATTTCCTGGTTTCCCCGAGTCGTTGTTCGTATTCGGCGTACCCACACCCCATGACAAACAACAACAGTCCGAAGCATGCAAGAGCGGTTCGGTTGCTGAAACATCGGCCTGCTGTACTGTGCATGGAAACTTCTCGCATGGAAACTCCTCAAACGCCGCTTGTCAGCTTGTCAACGGACCTGTAAACCCACAAAACGGTGGCGTCAGGCGGATCGTCAAATGCTTGACCTCTCACAACGTGTATTCATTGTGGTCAAACGGCTACCGACCGTCAATCAAGCCACTTTCGTGCCGGAAGATCCACAGCAGGGGACGCTCGGGGAAAATCCGGATGCTGGCGAATGGATGACGCTCTGGCTGGTCAAAAAAACCATCAGGCGGAGGGCCATCGTCACCGTTGAGTGCCGGTCAAACCATTTTAACGCAAAGAGGCCAGGACGCAGGGACGCCAGGAAATACCAGGCAAGCCGCTGGGATTTCCCCTTTTTCCTCTTCCTCGCGTCACTGCGACTCGGCCTCTTTGCGTTGAAATTTCCGCGCATTTCCTGCGACCCGACGGTGCATCCCGCGAATAGGGTTCACCGTGCAGGTTCTCAGCGAGAAAATGGGGAGGAATCAATCCCCTTCAAGGCCGACACTCAGGGGACTGGATCAACAATCAGCACCGCGTCACACCAGTCCGCGTAATCCAGGACATCCGCAAATTCTCCGTAATCAACAACCAAAGTCAGTTGCTGATGACCTTGCAGTTTGATCACCGGAACTTTCACCGCAGCAGTGTCCCCTTTCAACTCGGCACTCGTCCAGACACGCTCGCCATCCAGGTCCACCCCGAACCGAACGCTTCCTCCTCTGCCGGCCAGATCGTCGATGCCGACTGTCGCCCGGAATTCCTGTTCCGATCCCTTCAGGGGGTAAGTCACCGCCATCCGGCTGTGCATCCCCAGTCCGGTCACAAATTCGATTCCACGCAGCGTTAGCGGCCCACGCCGGACATTCGCATTTCGCACCAGTGGCCACTGCGCCGAAAGATAGGGAGTAAACTCGACCTTGGTCGGCTCGCGATCGGCGAGCGGAATCACTCGTTCGCCAAACAGATGGCAAGCCAGCAAATGGTGTACAGGAAGCGACCTTTTGCCCATGAACCCCGACTGAACCTGGAGCGCCTCTTCCACCAGTTCGCACGCGCTGACCGTCAGGTGGCTGCCGTCATCGAACGTCAAGCAACTGCGACGATCCTGGGGACGGACGAGTGTCGTCAATTCGGGATTGAAGCGTAAGGCACGAACACGACTTCGATCCAGTTTCAACGAATTGGGACCCACTTTCAGCTGCAAATGCGCCGCCTCAAATCGCTCAAACTCACCCGAAAACCGATCTCCATTCGTCAGCAGTACGACATCGTTTCCCTTGGGGATGGTCTCGAGATCCGCGATCAACCGCAGTCGCTCCTGCGGATCCAGCGGCCATTCAAACACGATCGCCACCACTTTTTCCAGCGGGATCGGGGTCGGTTCTCCTTCCCCCAAGAGCGACCACGAGGCGGTCACGAAGTTCTCATCCGCCGAAATCGCCCGTGCCGAAATCTGGTCGCCGTTCGAAAGCCAAATCGTGGGGGTCGTCTGCATCGTCCGCGTCAGCCGCTTTCCAGGACGATCAAAGTGGACGGAACGAATCTCGGCCCGCGCAAAATCCCGCGGGGATTCCCCGGTCAGCTGCAGTCGGTCCAGCGACCAGGATTGCAGTCTCCCCGTGCTGACCACACCCGCCAGATCGGTGACCGAGACCATTTCGGCACTGTCGCAAACCCCTACGGCGATGAATCCCAGCCAGACGGCCAGCCCAATCGTGCGTTGCATCAACTCGCCATTTCTCTGGTTGTTTGCCGCATAGTTCGCTCGTGATCGCTGAAATCGCTCGCTATCGCTGAAAAATCGGCAACAGGTTATTCGGCATCTGCAAAATCAGGCAGGCCATGGCGGTTCCATACGCGTTGTTGACACTTTGATCCGCCCAGTATCCATCGGGAGTCTGACGGATCAGCAATTCGTCCCGAATCGCCGGATACCACTGCTGCCAATAATCGTCCCCGGCATGCCACATCGCCTGGACTGCATAGTACTGACCATAAAAATAATGGGGGTCAGAATTCATCAGCGTTCCCCGAGGGGGGGTGCGCAACAGAAACCCGAGTCCCCGTTCGAGATCTCGACCATCCGCCACACCCGCATTATACAGGATCACGATCCCCGCTGCCGAACGCGGAAAATCACTGGTCGGTCGCCCCGATAACTGATAGCGAAACCCCCCGTCTCCGTTCTGACACTTGCGGACATATTCCACACAATTGTCGACCGTGGTCTTGGGGACTGCAATCCCGCAATTCCGTGCTCCCCGAAGTGCCATCATCTGACAAACCGTTACCGAAACATCCGCATCGCGACTCTCTGGCTTATACCGCCAGCCCCCCTCGCGGTTCTGCGAGTTCACAATCAGCTGGGTCGCCGCTTTCAGCGCCCGATGAATCTCGGGCTTGGGACTCATCCCATACACTTCTGCCAGAAACAGCGTTGCAAACCCATGTCCATACATCGGCCCATGTTCGGGACTGTCGTCCCGCTTGATAAAACCCGTTGGAGTGGCACTCGATAAGATCGAATCAACCGCCAGATCGACATTCTTGCCGTAGCCCCCTCGGCCCGGCACATGCCCCGCCGCCAGGAATGCCATCCCTGACAGCGATGTCACTGCGACGTTCCGCCGATAATTGCTTCCCGGATATGAACCGTCAGTTGATTGAGTTTTTGCCAAAAAGGCGAGACCCCGATCGATCCCCTTCTGCGTTTCTGCCGTCACGAAATCCTGACCACGCGACTCAAATGACTTCCCCTTGGCCGACTGGGCCTGCAGGTCCGCAGGTCGAATTGCCAGGGACAATACGGCGAGCAGCACCAGCCAGAGCCGAGCGAAGCGAGAAGGAGATTGGGCGAAGCGAGAAGGAGATTGAGCGAAGCGAGAAGGAGATTGGGCGAAGCGAGATTGAGACTCGCTACCAGGTAATGTCAGTGGTCGTGACGGGCGCGGTCGCCTGTTGGGTCCGCCAAATCGGCTGGACGGGGTATTGGGCGAGTCCACGTGAGGGTGTCGTGGGACTGTCCCAGGATGAATAGCGTTGTTGTGGGAAGCCATAAGCCGCCTTGAGGTATCGCAGGTCGAGGTTTTTTCGCGTGTCACTCCGCGGCTCCATAAAGCCACGGGGCCGGGTAAACGTATTGGGGCCAGCGTCTTCATCAGGAAACGGATCATGTAAATTGTACGACTGCGCCTCGACCGCCGGATTGCGAGGCACACAACGCAAGAAACGCGTTTCCTGTGTTCCACAACACCCTGCCAGTAGCAGCAACAGCATCAAACTTTTCAAGCGTTCCATCGCGCGGCACATCTGCGTCGATCCTCTCTGGAACGAATCCACCGATCCTTCGGCAGATTTCGCCAGTCGCCGATTATAACCGACGAGGCTTTTTAACGGATAGCCCGATTCATTGCAGATCCACCAGAAACCGTGTCGACGCAAACAGTGGTTGATTTCCTGAAGAAGATCCCTGATCCGTTGCCGACGAGACGATTGACGAAGCTGGTCGCGGACCGCAACAATACATCGGCAGAACGTCATATCGCCGATTCGCTGAAAACCTCGTCCGGTCCTCCACCGATAACTGCCAACTACGAGACCCTACCGATGTCCGAAGAATACCTGCGAAAGCTCATCGATGATGGCGCCATCAGCGAAGATCAACTCGCCGAAGCCGAAGAGATGGCCAGTAGCATCGGTGTCTCCGTCGCCGACGCCCTCGTCAGACTGGGATACGTCAGCAGCGGGGATATGGGGCAGTTGCAAGCCGCACAATATGGACACGAATACGTCAATATTGATGCGATGGAGATTCCGGCGAGTGTCATCGCTTTGATTCCGGAATCGGTGGCGCGTGAGAACATCGTGATCCCGCTGGGACTGGATGATGAACGTCTGCGGGTTGCGATGATGAACGCGAACGACCTGGATGTCATCGATAAGCTGCGGTTTATGGTCAATCGGGACATCGAACCGGTCGGAGCCCCCAAAGAATCGATTCAAAACGCCATCAACCGCTATTACGGCGGGTCCGAGACCGAGTCGGTTGATTCGATGCTGATGGAGTTTACCGAAACGGCGATTGACTTTACGGAAACCGAAGCACCTCAGTCCAAAGCCGAAAAAGCGGAAGAAAACGCACCGGTGGTCCGGTTGTGCAATCTGATCGTTTCCGAAGCGGTCACCATGCGGGCCAGCGATATTCATATCGAACCTTTCGAAGACCGAATTCGCGTCCGTTATCGGATCGACGGTGTGCTGGTGGAACGAGACAGCCCCCCACGACGACTGCTGGCCGCACTGACATCACGATTTAAGATCATGGCCCGTATGGACATTGCGGAAAAACGCCGCCCCCAGGACGGACGAATCAAGACGCGAGCCGGTGGGAAAGACTTCGATTTGCGCGTCAGCATTCTTCCCACCAACCATGGGCAGGCGATTGTAATGCGAATTCTCGACCGCGATAACATCAAAGTCGGGATCCGGAGTCTCGGTTTCAGCGAAGACAACTATCGCCGCTTCCAAAATATCATCCGCCGCCCTAACGGCATCTTCCTGGTGACCGGACCGACCGGAAGCGGAAAAACGACCACCCTCTACAGTGCCCTCGGGGAACTCAACCGACCCGACCGCAAGATCATCACCGCCGAAGACCCGGTCGAATACTACCTGCCGGGGATCAACCAGGTCGAAGTCAAGCACGACATCGGACTCGACTTTTCCCGAATTATTCGTGCCATGCTGCGGCAAGCCCCGAATGTGATTCTGGTCGGGGAAATTCGGGATACCGAGACGGCCGAGATGGCAATTCAAGCTTCGCTCACTGGACACTTGGTTTTCAGTACGCTACACACGAACGATGCGCCCAGTTCTATTACACGTCTGATTGACATGGGGGTTGAGCCATTTCTGGTGGCATCCAGCGTGATGGCGATCATGGCCCAGCGATTGATCCGGGTGGTTTGCTCGAAATGCAAAGAGTCGTACATGCCGGATCAGGGGGAACTGGACCACTTTGAAGTGACCCCGGAAATGGTTTCCGAAGCGACGTTCATGAAAGGGAAAGGGTGCAATTACTGTCAACAAACGGGGTATCGAGGCCGAAACGCGGTCTTCGAACTGATGATCATGAATTCGACCTTGCGTGAAATGACCTTCCGCAGCGAACCGGCCCAGAACCTCCGACGTCAGGCTCGCCTGTTCGGCATGAAGACCCTGGTCGAAGACGCCCTGCAACGAGCCTTGATCGGCAAAACCCCGGTTGTCGAGGTTTACCGTCTGGACAAGGGGGGGCATTAATCCCCGCTTCGCAATAATTTATTGAGCCAAACCTCCTCGGAGGACACAATGCAGGCAACACCTCGACGCAATCGCTTCCAAAAACAAATCGCCCACACGGCGCAATCGATAAAATCAAAACCATGATCGGCTTGGGGCTGGTCTTGCGGCAAAATCCTGAAGAGGGTTAACCACAGAGGCACTAAGGCACTGAGAAAAAAAGAGAGAAAACCACAGGGAAAGAGCACGAAAGAGAAGATTTTGAGGTCAAAATAGGGATTCAAGTTCAAGGGATTCGTGACTGATAATGGCTGCCAGTGCAAGCAATCCAAAATTTTTGAGACGGAATCAGTGACCAGCCAGTATCTGTTTCATCTCCTCTTCTCCGTGCATCCGTGTCTCTGTGGTTAACCTTCTTCCGAATTGAATTACAAAGACAGGATTAACCACAGAGGCACAGAGGCACTGAGAAAAAGACAAGAAAAAGAGGAATTTTGGGTCAAAAACAGGGATTCAAGTTTCAGGGATTCGTGACTGATAATGGCTGCCATTGCAAGCAATCCAAAATTGCTGATACCTAACCAGCAATCAGCCAGTATCTGTTTCATCTCCTCTTCTCCGTGCCTCTGTGTCTCTGTGGTTAACCTTCTTCCAACGCCAAGTTTTTCACCCGACCGACAAGTGTCGCGAATTGGACACTTTACCGATTGAAGGAAGTCAATGGCTGCAACTCTTCAGATCGACAAGATGCTCGAGACGGTGGTTCGTGAACGTGCCAGCGATTTGCACATCACCACCGGCCAACCCCCCGTACTCCGGCTGGGTGGCCATCTGGTGCGCCTCGAAACCAAAACGCTGACTCCCGAAGATACCGTCGGCTTGATGAAGAGTATCTGTCCAGAGCGTAATCAGCAGGAACTGCAAGAAGTGGGTGGGACCGACTTTGGTTTCGCCTTCGGTGACAAAGCCCGGTTTCGCGTTGCGGTGTTCAAGCAACGTGGTCATATCGGCATGGTGCTGCGACGAATTCCCAACGAATTCCTCTCGTTTGAGCAACTCGGTTTACCCATGGTCATTCGTGACCTGATCATGCGTCCCCGCGGTCTGTTCCTCGTCACCGGTCCGACGGGAAGCGGTAAGACCACCAGTCTTGCCAGTATGATCAACTACCTGAACGATACCACCGACCACCACATCATTACCCTCGAAGATCCGATCGAGTACTACCATCAGCACAAGAAGTCGACGATCAATCAACGGGAAATTGGGGTCGATGTTCCCGACTTCCCCGAAGCGTTGCGGCGAGCTCTGCGAATGGACCCCGACGTGATTCTCGTCGGGGAAATGCGAGACTTGGCCACGATCTCGTCCGCCATTACCGCTGCCGAAACGGGGCACGTGGTCTTTGGTACGCTCCATACAACCGGTGCCCAAGGGACCGTCGACCGGATCATCGACGTGTTCCCCACCAACCAGCAGGAACAGATTCGTACGCAACTCTCGGTCGCCATCATCGGCATCCTGTCGCAAGCACTCCTTTCCCGCAAACCAAAAGGGGTGGTGGCTGCCTATGAACTGCTCGTCGTGACCCCCGCCATCGCAAACCTGATCCGTGAAGCCAAAACCTACCGAATTAACTCCTCGATCCAAACAGGACGGAAGTTCGGCATGCAATTGCTCGACGATGCCCTGTTCAGTCTCTGGAAAAATAATATCTGCGAAGAAGATACCGTGGTCATCCGGTCCAACCAACCAGGTGAACTCAAAGCCCGAATCGCTCGTGCGAAGAAAGGCTTGCTCGATGAAGAAGAGGAAGAAGACGATGATGAAGATGGTGGTAAGGATTGAGGTGTGAGATTGGGGGGGGATAAAAGAAGAGAGAAGACGGAAGGCGGAAGACCCCTCACCCTAACCCTCTCCCCGCAAAGCCGGGGCGAGGGGATTTGCGTGCTGAAATCCTTGTTTGATAAACGATGCAATCCATGCGTAATCGACGATGCCCGCGGCGTTTGACCTGAGATATGCCTCATTCATTGTCGCGAGCGTGAAAAAACCGCGGCGTTTGACCTGAGGAATGCCTCATTCATTGTCGCGAGCGTGAAAAAAACCGCGGCGTTTGACCTGAGGTATGCCTCATTCATTGTCGCGAGCGTGAAAAAATTGATTGACGCGAGCGTAAAAACATGGCGCAGAGACGGTTGGGACAGATTCTGGTTGATTTGGGGTATCTCACTGAGGACCAGTTGTGGGATATTCTCGAAGCACAAAAGCAGAGTCAGGGTGAGATTCTGGGGCAGGTGGCGATCCGGATGGGATTCGTCTCCGAAGCCCAGGTCACCGAAGCACTCGCTGAACAATGGGGTATGCCCGTTGTGAATCTGGCCGAGACGACCATCCCCGCCAAAGCACTCGAACTCGTCCCGCAGACGATGGCGGATGTCTACAAGATTGTCCCGATCTCGCTCAAAGATAATGTCCTGACCGTGGCGATGGCGGACCCTCAGAATTTGGGGGCGCTGGATGACCTCAGAAGTATGCTGGGGGTTGAGGTTCGGGGTGCGGTTTCTAATGCGAAAGATGTCGATGCCGCGATCGCCCGGCAGTATGCGGGGCGAGAAGAGAGCATTGAAGATATTATCAATAAGCTCGAAGAGGATGCTCCCGAGGGGGGTCCGAAGTCCCGGGCACACGATCTGTCGCCGGATGGGGACGAGGCTCCTATTCGTAAGCTGCTGAATATGATTCTGCTGCTGGCGATCAAGGATCAGGCGAGTGACATTCATTTTGAGCCGTTTGAAGATGAGTTTCGGGTCCGGATCAAAGCGGACGGGATGTTGTACGAACTGGTTCCGCCCCCACGACATCTGGCGAACGCGATTGTCTCCCGCATCAAGATTATGTCGGAACTGGATATTGCCGAACGACGACTCCCCCAGGACGGTCGAATCGAATTAAGTGTCGGGGGGCACCAGGTCGACTTGCGAGTCAGCGTGTTGCCGACGCTGTTCGGCGAAGCGGTGGTTATGCGAGTTCTTGATCGTACGGTGGTGCAGCTCGACCTCAACAAGATCGGGATGGATGCGACGACGTTGACCCGGTTCCGCACGGTCATTCGCCGTCCGAACGGGATCGTGCTCGTGACGGGGCCAACGGGGAGTGGCAAAACGACGACGCTGTATTCGGCTCTCAACGAATTGAACGATATTGAAACGAAAATCATCACGACCGAGGATCCGATCGAATATGACATCGACGGGTTGATTCAGGTCCCGGTGAATCCGGACATTCAGGTGACGTTCGCGACGGTGCTTCGAGCCATCCTGCGGCACGACCCGGACACGATTCTGGTGGGTGAGATTCGAGACTTTGAGACGGCGGAAGTGGCCATCCAGAGTGCGCTGACGGGGCACCTGGTGTTCAGCACGCTGCACACGAACGATGCGCCGAGTGCCATTACGCGACTGCGAGACATGGGGATTGAGCCTTTCTTGATTACAGCGACAGTCGAAGCGGTGCTGGCTCAGCGGTTAGTTCGCCGGATCTGCACCGAATGCCGGACCGAGTTTGAGCCGAGTGACGAGTTATTGATGGAGTTACAGTTACCGATTGCTCAGGCCCGTCAGTATAAATTTTATTATGGTCGCGGCTGTCAGCGATGTAACAACTCGGGCTACAAGGGCCGCGGGGGAATTTACGAGATGCTCGACGTCACCGACGACATCCGAGACTTGGTTTCGTCGAACGCCAACGTCGACGATATCCGCAACTTCGCACGCGGCCAGGGGATGACAACCCTGCGTGAAGCGGGTTTGAAATTGATCTTCGACGGCGTCACCACCATCGACGAAGTCGTCCGCGAAACAGTCATGGAAGATGCGGGTTGAGCTGGGAATACGAAGATGAAGATCGGGTTAACCACAGAGGCACAGAGGCACTGAGAAGAAAACAAGAAAAAGACAGAGAAGATTTTTTGGGTTAAAAACAGAAGAGAACTTTTCAGGGATTGGGGACAGGTGATGACGGTCAGTGTAGGCGGATCAGAATTTTTGATACTGAATCAGGAATCTGCCAAACTCTGATTTGCTTTCTCTCTTCTCCGTGCCTCTGTGCCTCTGTGGTTAACCTCTTCTGGATTGAATACGAAGAGAGGGTTAACCACAGAGGCACAGAGACACTGAGAAAAAGACAGGGGAAAAACGGGGAAGAGAAGTTTTTTGAGTTTAAGACAGGAGACAACTTTCAGGGAGTGGTGATTGGTCATGCAGGCCAGTATGGACAAGCTTGAAATTTGATGTGTGATTAATTTTTTCATTATTTGATTTATTCCAGTATGGTGAATCAACATGGACAATAATGAGTAATTGACGTCAGCGGTGATTGGAGCAGCGATCGAAGTGCACCGAGAATTGGGGCCGGGATTGCTGGAGTCAGTTTATCAAGTTTGCTTAGCAGAAGAACTCCGCTTACGCGGCATCGAGTTTTGTCCAAAGTATCGACTTCCCATCGTCTACAAAGGACAACCGCTCGAGGACTTCCTGATTATTGATCTGTATTTCCCTGGGAAGTTGGTTGTTGAACTGAAGGCGGTCGAGAAATTGCTACCAGTCCACGAAGCGCAACTTTTGACGTACCTGCGATTAACCGAAGTGAAACTCGGCCTGCTGCTCAATTTCAACTCCCCAACACTCAAAGACGGCATTAAGCGAATGGTCTTGTAACGAAGAGAGAGTTAACCACAGAGGCACAGTGACACTGAGAAAACAGGAAAAAGATGATTTTTGGGTTTAAGACAGAAGACAACTTTCCAGGGTTCATGACAGGTGATGATGGCCAATCACAGCAAACCAAAATTTTTGATACCGAATCAGGGTTCAGCCAAACTCTGATTTCCTCTTTCTTCTCAGTGCCTCTGTGTCTCTGTGGTTAACCCTCTTCCGAGTTGAATACGAAGACAGGGTTAACCACAGAGGCACAGAGGCACTGAGAAAACAGGAAAAAGAAGAATTTTTTGGGTTTAAGACAGGAGACAACGTTCAGGGATTCATGACAGGTGATGACGGTCAGTGTAGGCGGATCAGGATTTTTGATACTGAATCAGGAATCTGCCAAACTCTGATTACCTCTTCCTTCGAATGACGAAAATCCGAGAATTGCCTGTTTTACGCGAACGGAATCAGTAAGATTGGCATGAATAATGAATAGGAATTCTTCTGAGCCTGGCAGGCAAGGAACGAATCCGCTGAGTTTTGTAGGGAATGACTCCCGGTTTGATGACGACACGATAAAATAGCTACTCTTTTTTGCCGCAATGCCAGTGAATTTGATCGGAGACGGGCGATGCCGACCTTTCAGTATGAAGCGATGGATAATACGGGTCTCGAGGTGAAAGACACCATCGACGCAGCCTCGGAGCAAGAGGCCCAGTCGAAGATCCGCGAAAAAGGCTTCTTTGTCACCAAGATCGCCGAGAAGGGGCGGGCTAAGAAGACCAAAGAAACGGCCAAGACTAAGGGGGGAGCGAAAACTCAGGCCGACGGCAAGAAAAAGCCACCTCCGAAGAAAAAGAAGGGGGCGGGAGGATTTTCGATCGGCGGCGTCAGCGGCAAAAAGCTGTGTACGTTCACACGTCAGCTTTCCACGCTGCAGGATGCCGGTCTGCCGATTCTCCGTAGTCTGCGAATTCTCGAGGGACAATTGAAGCCCGGCCCGCTGAAGGGGTCGCTGGTCGGTGTGATTGATGACATCGAGTCGGGGAGTACCCTCTCGGAAGCGATGTCCAAGCAGCCGAAGGCGTTCGATAACCTGTACGTGAACATGGTGAAAGCGGGTGAGGCGGGTGGTGCCCTTGAAGTCATTTTGCAGCGATTGGCCGAATTCAAAGAGCGATCAGAGAGTCTGAAACGCAAGGTGAAGGGGGCCATGATCTATCCATGTGCGGTGATCACGGTCGCCACACTGATCGTCGGTTTCATTATGTATTACATCATTCCAAAATTCAAAAAGATCTTCGACGACTTCGGGACCGAACTTCCCGGGATTACGGTGGTGTTGATTCAGTGTAGCGACAGCGTGGTGAACTATTGGTATCTCGGCCCGGTCATTCCGTTTGCGTTATGGCTGATGATCAAGATCATCAAAAAGAACAAAACGGGGGCGTATATCGTCGATTGGATCTCACTCAAAATCCCGCTACTCGGCCTGATTTTTCGAAAATCGATTATTGCAAGAACCTGTCGAACACTGGGCACACTGGTGGCATCGGGGGTGCCGATCCTGGAGGCGCTGGCGATTACCCGAGACACGGCGGGGAACGCGGTGTTTTACAAAGCGTATGAACATATCATTGCCGCAATCCGCGAAGGGGAATCGATGGCGGTTCCACTTCGAGAAACGCGGACGGTGGACGAGATCGTGGTGAACATGGTCGACGTCGGTGAAGAGACAGGTGCGCTCGACACGATGTTGTACAAGGTTTCTGACGTATTTGATGAAGAGGTCGGGGTGCTGGTGGAAGGTCTGGTTAACCTGCTCGAACCACTGATGGTGGTGATCCTGGGTCTGATCGTCGGTTTCATCGTCATTGCACTCTTCATGCCCCTGATCAAACTGCTGAACGATTTGTCGTAAAGGAAGTCCATGTCAGCGATCCAGACAT
>CAMBQP010000033.1 GCA_945869955.1 Schlesneria paludicola DSM 18645 | reverse complement strand
CGAGCAGGGCCACCAATTCCCGATTCAAATCACCGGCGGAATGAATCGGATTGACTGTGGCGGGGAAGTTATCTGGCAAATATTCATGGATGATGAGTGAATTACGAATTGTCGATGAAGTTTCGGCCGGCAGTTTCAGTCCCTTGACTGTCCGGTCGTCGCACAGTGAAATCGCTTTGGGGAGTCACGTGAGAAAAGCCGTTTGGGAAAGATTCGTCCATCTGATCGATTCCTTGCCAATTCCTGCAACCGCTGTTTTTCTCACCCTTAAAAGTCACGCGTCTGAAAGTCGCGCGTTGAGATCGTTTTCATCACACGAAACGGATGGCATGAAAAGTGCCGACTCATGAAAAGTGCCGAATTCTGTGCTGACCCTGACTTCATCACGGACGATCACGTGAATGCAACTCGTAAACCGTAGATTTAAAGAGGTTCCCATGACGGCAATTCAGATTTATGACAAACCGATGTGCTGTTCTACAGGGGTGTGTGGGCCGGCGGTTGACCCCGTACTGGCTCAATTCGCCTCCGATCTGGAATGGATGCGAACTCAGGGAGTGACCATTGATCGATTCAACCTCGGTCAACAGGCCCAAGCCTTCGTCGACAGTGGCGTCGTCAATCCGTTGCTCATTGCTCACGGAGTCGATTGCTTGCCCGTGGTGGTCGTAGATGGCACCGTGGTGACACAGGGGGTCTATCCCTCGCGTCAGTCGCTCGCGGCCTGGGCCGGAATCGGCAGCCTCACCAACCCACTGCTGGTGATTTCCGGCGCGGGGAGTTGTTGCAGTCAGCCGGGTTGTTGCTGATAACCCAATTTGAAACCTTCCCCCCTCAAACCAGAACTCCAATAGCTCATGGATTTTTTCACCCAGCCAACGCGGATCCTGTTTTTTACCGGAAAAGGGGGCGTCGGCAAGACCTCACTCGCTTGCGCCACGGCGGTGACACTCGCCGATCGCGGAAAGCGGGTGCTGCTTGTTTCTACCGACCCTGCCTCGAATCTCGATGAAGTGTTGGGGGTCTCGCTGGGGCATCATCCCACGGCGGTTCCGGGTGTGCCGGGTCTGTCCGGGATGAATCTCGATCCGCAGGCATCGGCTGCCGAATACCGCGAGAAAATGGTGGGGCCGTACCGCACCCTGCTTCCCGCGACAGCGATTGCCAGTATGGAGGAACAATTTTCCGGGTCGTGTACTGTGGAGATTGCAGCGTTTGATGAGTTTTCCCGGTTGTTGGGGGACCGGACCAGAACCGCCGAATTTGACCATGTGATCTTCGATACCGCCCCCACGGGTCACACCTTGCGGTTGCTGACATTACCATCCGCCTGGTCGACGTTCATGGCGAAAAACACAACGGGAACATCGTGCCTCGGGCCGCTCGCAGGTCTGCAACCGCAACAGCAGCTTTATCAGGATACGGTTCAATCGCTCAGTGACGCGAGCCTGACGACGCTCATCCTGGTGGCTCGGCCCGAGTTGACCGCGCTGCGTGAAGCGGCCCGGACCAGCGGGGAACTCGCCGCCCTCGGCGTGCGAAATCAGCATTTGATTGTCAATGGATTATTCATCGCCACCGAACCGAGAGATCCCATCGCCGTTGCGATGCAAGAACGTGGTGAGCAGGCACTCGCCGCGATCCCTGCCGAGTTGCTCTCGTTACCGCAAACCCGAGTCCGATTGTCCGCTCGCGGTGTTTCCGGGCTGGCATCCTTACGAGCGATGATCAGCGGCGGGGAAATTTCCACGCCATCTCAGGATGACATTCTTGCTTCTTTGACGTTGCCGCCTGGGCTGGGGAGTTTGATCGATGATCTCGCCGCGCCAGGTCACGGCGTGATTCTGGCCATGGGAAAAGGGGGCGTCGGAAAAACCACGGTCGCGGCGGCCATCGCCATCGCATTGGCCGAGCGAGGATACCGGGTCCATCTTTCCACCACGGACCCGGCGGCTCACATTGCGGCAGCCATTGCAGAAAATGCGTTACCGAATCTGCAAGTGGGGCGAATTGATCCCCGAGCAGAGACCCTGCGGTATTCAGCGGAAGTCATGTCCACGGCCGGTGGCGGCCTGGACGAGGCGGGAAAATCGCTGTTGGCAGAAGATCTGCGGTCCCCCTGTACCGAAGAGATCGCCGTTTTTCGCGCCTTTGCACAAATGGTTGCCGAGGGGGAACAATGTTTTGTCGTGCTGGACACGGCCCCCACGGGACACACAATTCTGCTGCTCGATTCCGCACTCGCCTATCACCGCGAGGTGACTCGGCAGACGACTGCGATGCCAGAACCGGTTGCCCGGTTATTGCCCCGGTTACGCGATCGCCAGTTTTCACGAGTGTTGATTGTCACGTTACCGGAGGCGACTCCCGTCCATGAAGCGGCCCAATTACAGTCGGACCTGCGACGAGCCGGGATCGAGCCGTACGCGTGGGTCATCAACCAAAGCCTTTCGCCACTGGTCTTGTCCGATCCCGTGCTGCTGGCCAAACAGCGACAAGAGCGGCAATATCTCGAAGAAGTCGTGCAGCAGCAGGCGACCCGGACGGTGCTGATTTCCTGGCAACAAGACCCTCCCGTCGGCCGCAAGGCGATCGACGTCTTGCTGCAAAACTCCGGGGGACTGGACCTCGGCCACCCCCCTTCCCTGAATCCCGTCGTTATTGGAGTGATCGAATGAGTCTCGTACGGAAAGTTTTAATCCTCTGCACCGGAAACTCGTGCCGCAGTCAAATGGCGGAAGGGATTTGGCGGGCACTGGGTCAAGGGGAATGGCAGTCGGCTTCGGCAGGATCTCGCCCCTCAGGTTCGGTTCATCCCTTGGCAATCCAGGCGATGCACGAGCGGGGGATTGAGATTTCGACCGGTCGCAGTAAATCCGTCGACGAATTTCGCGGGGAAGACTTTGATATTGCCGTGACGGTTTGCGACCATGCGCGCGAATCGTGTCCGGTTTTTCCGGGAGCCCGCCAGTACCTGCATTGGCCGTTTGATGATCCCGCCGACGCAACCGGCAGCGATGCCGAAAAAATGGTGGTCTTTGTGCGAGTTCGGGATGAGATCGAGGCCCGAATTCGGCGATTTCTGGCCGATGGCGAATGACAATCCAATTCGGATCACGATCACCCGATTGGTTCACGAAATGATGTTGCCGAAACAATTTCAACTGCGTTCGGGTGCAATTCCATTTGCTTTGACGGGACGCAGGTCGAATTCTTGACACGTCGATTTCGTATTTGTCTGAATTTTAAAACGGGGAATTGAACAAAAGGTAACGAAGATTACGAAGGTGGAAGGGGTTGAAGACGGATCACACCGATAAAAAACATTCATACGGGAAGAGAAGATTTCGAAGTTTTGGTTTTTCTGCCTGGCGGTGCGCCATCAGATGATTGGATGGTTTCATCGCGGAATTTCGTCGCGCGGGGGTTCGATGGGCGGGATGTGTGTGGACCATGGAAACGGCGTAATGGAAACGGCGTTGAGTGATCTTCTGCACAATAGCGTCGCGGGAGGAATGGATGATCATGACTTTCACGAACACGGACTGACGTTTGGATGCGGGCCGATGGAATGCGGTTTGAAGTGCGTGATCAATCCCCTGGAATCCGCAATTTTCATGATGTAAAACGGGATTGCAACCGGCCCCTGTATGAGAGCCTTCTCCGATACAGGGGCCGGCAGTTTGTTAACAATAAACTTCGTTTTCAACGGACGGGGTTACTTGCTCGGTTCAGCGGGTGCTTGCTCGGGGGTCTCCGGTGCAACTTCCGAAGCTGGTGCAACGACTGGCGCTGGTGCAACGACTGGCGCCGGGGGAGCCAGCGCCTTCTGGATCTGGTCACGCAAAGCGTAGCCAGCGACCAGCGTGATCGAAACGAATGCGAGCCATAACAGCATGTCGAGTATGAGTGGCGGGGTAATCCTGCGGTCGAGTTTCCGATAGCGGAAATAGATCGTGGCTGCCGTAATCATCGGTAGGGTGAGTGCTTGGCCGAATCCGCCAACGACGACCATCCATTTGGGCTCTTTGAATGAGAGAAACAGGCCCAGGGCGATGACTGGGATCAGCAAGGATACCCAGTGAATCACGCGGGCACGCTGACTTGGTTCACGGTAGCGAAAGATCCCGGCAATGCTGAAGAGGTCCGCCACCAGTCGTGCATTCCCTGCTGACGACAGATAAAGCGTTTTGAACAGGACCGCCCCGGCACCGATCAGAAATGCAATTTGGGTCCAGGTCCCGAATGAGTCCACAAACATGCGGGACAACGTCAAAATCATATCCTTCCCCTGAGGGGTTAACCCCTGGGGATGCAGCACGGTGGCTCCCATGAAATAGAACGCAACGGTCGAGATCGTGAAGACGACCATACTGACCCAGGCATCCAGATACATCACCCGAATCCAACCCCGTGCCCGATGGACCCACTCGGGACTGTTGTCACAGCGACCGACGTTGCGAGCATAACCTTTTTCCAGGCACCAGTAAGGATAGTAGAATAACTCAGCCGCACCGACCCCGGTAATACCGAAGACGCCAAACGCCACGGCAATCCCTTCGGCGGGCATGCCAAAGGTCAGTCCTTTGACAACGTCACTCCAGGGGATCGGAAATTGAGTCGCAGGAAGTGCCAGGGCGGCAGTCACGGTGACCAGTGTCAGCCCCACCACCAGCACGGTGGTCACCGATTCAATGCGCCGGTAACTGCCACTCCACAGCAGCACGATTGCAGTGAGGCAGGTCAAAACGGCCCAGGGATAATCAGGACGCTCGCGAATCGTGTTGGCGAGCGAGGGGACTAGTTGTTCAAGCAAACCGGCCAGTCCCGGGCTGAAATTGGGAAACGCGAGGTTCAGCGACTGTCCGACAGTCCCGGTCATGGCACCCAACTGAAAAATCGTGGAACACATCATCACGAACCACCACCAGCAGATCCAGTTCGCACCGAAGCGGGGGCCCCCTAAGTCATTGAGGGCTCCTAGCGTCGGCTTGCCTGATGAAATCGCATACCGGCCCAGTTCTGTCTGCACAAAAACTTTGATCACGCAACTGAACAGGATCAACCAGAGAAAGACAAATCCGTGTTTGGCCCCGAGCGATGTCGTCAGCAGCAATTCGCCCGAACCGACAATCGTGCCGGCGAGAATGATTCCCGGGCCGATTTTTCGCAACGCGGTCCAAAGCGAAGTGGGGGGCTCTTCAATCGATTCGCGCGGCAGCGCATAAGGATCATAATCGATTGCGTGCGGCAGTGGGGGCGAGTCGGGATGGTCCGTGACTTCGGTCATGGTGATTCTTTCAATAAGCAGTACTTCATGTGAGATTAGCATTCTCGTGCCCCGCGTCGACAAAGCAAGCGTCCACGGACTTGATCGAGAGAAACCCGAAGGATTGGGCTCTCGCGCTGCCGGAACAAAACAATGCCAGAACAAAGCACCGCCACGACAAATGGCCGATTCCCGCCGCTGCAGCGAGCGAGACAAGAACCCAAAGGGTCAGGCCATCACACCCGAGACGACTCGACCCGCCGAAACGGGAATCGGACGATTCAGTTTATCGCGAAGTTCGGTCTGGGGATCGATGCCGATCAGGTCAAAAATCGTGGCAATCAAGTCATCCAGCTGGACCGGATCTTTATCAGGATAGGCCCCCTGTTTGTCCGAGGTGCCGTAGACGAAGCCCCGTTTTACGCCACCACCCGCCAGCATCACCGTGTAACACTGTGGCCAATGGTCGCGGCTGATATTGTCGTTTAAGCGAGGCGTTCGGCCAAACTCGCCCATCCAAACAATCAACGTCTCCTCGAACAGACCCCGTTCCTTCAGGTCGTTGATCAGTGTTGGCAGCGTTTGATCGGTTAAGGGGAGTTGATATTCCGAAAGAATTGGATACATCCGCGTGTTGTCAAATCCATGTGTGTCCCATCCCCCTTCATTGCGGCGTCCACCGATGTTGTTGGCGAAGTAGACATTCACGAATTTGACTCCGGATTCGACCAGGCGTCTGGCAAGCAGGCAGCTTTGGCCGTAGGTGGTTCGGCCGTACCGGTCCCGAACTGCCTGGGGTTCGGCTTCCAGGTTGAATGCGTCCCGCACTTTCGACGAGGTGAGCATTCCCAGTGTTTTTTCGTAATACGCTTCCAGACCGCGCGCCCCGACCGATTGTTCCAACTGTTGAACCTGCCGGTTCACGAGTTTTTGGATCTCACGGCGATCCTGCAATCGTCCCGCATCGACACCACTTGGCAAGCTCAGTTCGGGCAACGCGAAACGACGGTCATTCGGGTCCGAGGTGACCAGCAGGGGATCATGCCCCTTTCCCAAAAAACTCGCATGTTGCCCGGGGGTGATCTCACCGTCACGCAGGACGTGGGGAAAAGCGACAAACGTTGGCATCCCATTGGTTGCGGGGGCCAGTTTATCGACGACCGAGCCATAGGCGGGGAAGAGCTCTTGCGAATCGCGCAGCCGGATATCATCGAGCGGTGGTGCGTGACCCGTCAGGGCATAGTAGGCTGCCGGATTATGGTTTTTCATCGTGTGATGCACAGTCCGGATCAGTGAAACCTCGTTCATCACCAGTGCGGTTTTTGGCAGCTGATCGCAAATCTCGATTCCCGGTGCCGACGTGCTGATGACTCCGTAGTGACTGCGCACCCCCGCTGCAGCCAGCGGCTTGGGGTCAAACGTATCGAGATGGCTTGGTCCCCCGAATTGATAAAGAAAGATGACGGATTTGGCGCGGCCACGTTTGATGTCGGTTGATTCGGCAGCTTGCAGTAATCGGGGGAGTGTCAGTCCCAGCATCCCCATCCCCCCGATTTGAATCGCCTTCCGCCGGGGGATCATGCGGGAATCAATCAATGGCATCTCTGATCTCCGTGAGGGGGGCTGATCGGGTCAGCGTCGCAAGAGAAATTCGTTCGAGTTTAACAAACCCCAGGTAATATCTTCGAGGGCCGCGCGCCGATCTACAGCCTGTCCGAGAAATCGCAGCGTGGCCGTGTATTCATCGGCAGTGGGTGGCCGCGTTAACGTCGTCCAATAGAGTTCGCTGAGGATTTCTCGATCGGTTTTGTTTGACGCCAAGAGCGTCCCCAGACGGTTTTCTTTTTTCGTCAGGAAACGGTTGATGAGCGAGCCGCTGACCAGTTGGAACGTCTGACCCAGTGTGGTTTCGTCCGATCGTTCGCAGTCGCACGACTGCAGCCGAGGTGGTTTGCCAAACAGTTTGAGAAACTGATCGGCATCCCCGTTCCCTTTGCTCCCGTCACGTCCTCGAGTTGTGGTGACTCCCGGCAGTTGAGCGGCTCGACGGCCAGCGGGATAGCCGGCAAATTCCAGCGGAATTTCGAGTACCTGACTGATCGCGTCCAGCAATTGTTCGGCGGAACGTCGTTGCACCAGCGACCGACTGAAATTGGCTTCATCGTCCTGATTCGATTCATGGAAGTCGGCAGAGAGCTGGTAAGTCTGTGAGTTCAGAATCACTCGCAGCAGCCGCCGTAAATCGAAGGGTTTTCCCCCCGGATTGGTTTTTGGGTTGGTCTTCGGATCGGGTGTGGCCGTTGCCGCAGGCTGATCAATTGCTGCGTGTTCAGCCTCCACGCGATCTTGGGCCACGCGATCTTGGGCCACGAGATATTGGGAAATGGCCTGCAGTAATTCGGGATTGGAAGGAGGGTTCGTCGCGCGAAAATCATCAATCGGATCGACGATCCCTCGCCCCATCACCTGTTGCCAAGTCCGATTCGCCAGTACCTGGACGAATCGTTCGTGCTGTGCAGCGGTTAACCATTCGGCTAACCCGTTGAGGGGATCACGGCGAGGCTGCAGAATGGTGGCGTGACCGAGAAATTGGGGGGACCTGGGCTGATTCGTGCGCGGGTCTTTGGCCACACCCAATTCGTTGAGAAAGACGATCTGTTCGCCGTCGAATTCATGTTTATCGTTGGAATCACGTCGTCGATTTTCAAGAATTTTGTAATCGATCCGACCAAACACGTTTCCCCAGCTGTAATAGTCATCCTGTGTCCAGCGATCAAAGGGATGGTTATGACATTTCGAACACTGAAGTCGGACTCCGAGAAATAGCTGGCCGACCGCTTCGGAACGTTCAAAAGGGGTCCGCAGAGCGCGGTAAAAGTTGGCGGGGGGGACTTCGTAGGTACTCCCCTGCCCCGCGACGATTTCGCGCACCAATTGATCGAGCGGCTTATGATTGGCAAAGGCATCGCGCAACCAGGCATGAAAATTTTCGACCCCTTTTCGGTCGAGCGTTTTTTCTTCGATTCGTAGCAGATCAGCCCATTTCATGGCCCACCATTCCGCGAATTCGGGCCGTTCTAACAGCGAATCGATCAGCACCGAGCGCTTGTTTGGGAACGAATCCGCCACAAATTGCTCCCCCTCTGCGGCAGTCGGGGGCAACCCGAGCAGGTCGAGCATGACGCGACGGATGAAGGTGGCGTCATCACAGACCGGTGACGGATTGATTTTCAGGGTTTTCAGCTTGGTGAAGACCAGTTCATCGATGAAATTGGCGGGGGTTGGCCCTTTCCAGATGAAATCGGGTCGATCGGGAACGAAGGCAAGCCGGACGGCGGCCTGTTGGTTCAGGTAGCGAACGATGATGGTGGTCTCACCCACTGCCTGACCGGAAACGAAACCGTCATGAGAGACTTCAGCGATCGGTTGCGAGAGTTCGTAGACCGCCAGTGCTGAGACGTCCCGCACGGAGCCATCGGAAAATTCGGCGCGAGCGGTGATTTGTTGTTGCCAGCCGGGGTTGGATGTCGTCGCCGCAGGATCAGCGAGTTTTGCTGGGGGCAATTTTCCTGAGGGCAATTTCTCTGCGGGCAATTTTGCTGCGGGCAATTTTGCTGCGGGCAATTTTGCTGCGGGCGAGGCGGCCAGAAACGCCTCTTCCGGCGTGACCCGCAGGTGCTTCAGTGTACGGGCATCGGGCCGATCATTGGGCATTCCTGCCGCAATCCATTCCCGCAGCACTTGATATTCGGGAGAGTCAATATCAAGGCGCTTTCCCCCTTCGTGAGCAATTTCCATCGAGGGTTTTCGTAGCAGTAAACTTTGTTCAGGGTGATTGGGGTTGGTCCGTCGACCGAAGAGTTCATGCGTGAGCACGGCGAAGTCGGCCGCCGGATCTTGACCCCGCAAGGAAAGCTGGAATCCCCCTTTGCCGCGCGCGTTTCCGTGACAGGTACCGAGATTGCATCCCGACTTGGAAAGGACTGCCATCACATCGTTACGAAACGAAACCTCGGCGGCAGGGAGCGGAGCAGCCATCGCCAGCCCCCCGATCCACAGCAAAAATCGCCACGTCCGAATCGGACTCGAGAATGCGTGCAAAGCGCCAAACCTCCCTCCGCAATCATCCTGTCAATTGGTGTGTCGGTATTCTAAGCCCTGAACGGACCTTTCGATAGTCTTTTGAATTTCCGCCCGGATCTGAATACAGAAAACGGGTTTGTCCTGAAACCGATGATTTCTGACCGATGATTTCGGACTGCCTGATTCAGGGGCGGAAAAACCTCAGTCCGCCACGGCCAGGACCATGCGTGGCGAGCGAACCGAGACGAGGCGATCCAGGTCGGATTCTGCCGCCGCGAGGCTTCCGGCGGAAGTTCGGTGGGTCATGATGATCAAGGGGACGATCGGGACCGCCGTCGAATTGGCATCGACTTCCGGCGCTTCGGGCTGAATGATCGTCGCGAGACTGATGCCGTGTCGGCCCAGGATTCCCGTCACTTCTGCGATCACATTGGGGCGGTCTTCGACCGAAAGCCGCAAGAAATAACGACTTTTTGCCTGTTCGGCGGGGATCAGCGGGAATTCGGGGGTCGTGCGCCACAGATCGAGCTGGTTAAATGTCAACTGGGCTCGACCAATGGCCAGGTCGATGATGTCTGCGGTGACTGCGGATGCAGTCGGCAACTGGCCAGCTCCTCGTCCGGAATACCAGACATTCCCAACAACATCCCCTTCAAGGAGGATGGCATTAAAGGGGCCATGGATCTGGGCCAGAGGGCGATCCTTGCGGATCAACGTTGGCCGGACACTCATTTCCAGTTTGCCACCGACCAGTTTCACGCTGGCGAGCAATTTAATGACATAGCCCAGATCCGTGGCATGCTTGATGTCAATTTGTTCCAGCTTATCGATTCCAGTGACGTGAAATTCACTGGCGACGACCTTTGTTCCGAACGAGAGTTGAGCGAGAATTCCCAGCTTCTGGGCCGCGTCCGTTCCGTTCACGTCCAGGGTAGGGTCGACTTCGGCGTAGCCCAGCTTTTGTGCGTCTTTCAGGGCATCATCATAAGATTGGCCACGAAACAGCATTTCTGTCAGGATGTAGTTCGTGGTTCCATTCAAAATGGCCTGAATGCCGATGATCTGATTGGCGGCCATAGATTGGCCAACGGCCGCAATGATTGGAATTCCCCCGGCGACCGCCGCCTCGAAACAGATCGTCCGACCGTATTTTTTGGCGGCAGCGAAAATTTCATCGCCATGTTCGCAGAGCAAAGCTTTGTTTGCGGTGACGATATCTTTTCCCGCTGCGAGCAGTGCGAGCATCACCTCACGTGCGGGGTGGATTCCTCCCATCAGTTCCACTGCAACCTGAATTTGCGGGTCGTTGATGACCGATTGCAGGTCGTTGGTCAAGATTCCTGGTGCCAGCGTAATGTCCCGCGTCTTCGTCAGATCACGCACGACCGCTCGCCGAATTTCGATCGACCGACCGGCTCGTTGTCGGATTCGTTCCGGGTGTTGACTTAAAATTTTGGCAACGCCTGTGCCGACGTTTCCCAATCCAATGATCCCAATTTGCAGCGGCGACGTCATAAAAAGCTTTCCGAACTTGTCGTTTTCCATGCCACCCGTTAAATCCGGCGTCAGAAAACGGTTTCTTCAATGACAGCCAGCACGGGATGACGCATCCTAATCGGCAAATTGACAGAATACCAATACGACAAAATCATGAACAATCGCACATCCACTTTGCCTGAACGAGTTGCATCCGGTTTGCGGAGGGCTCGGCCAGTCGGACAAAATCACGGAACGATGATGCCGGGTAAGACCTTACGTATTGGAGCAGTCAGCTATCTCAACTCAAAACCCCTCGTTGAGGGGCTGGGTGAGCTGCTTCCTGATACCCGAATTCAGCTCGATTTTCCGAGTCGGCTGGCGGACCAACTTGCCTCGGGGGGGATGGAGGTCGCGCTGATTCCCAGTATCGAATTTTTTCGAGGTCACGATTACGAAATCATTTCCAACGCCTGCGTGGCAGCTCATGGGCCGGTTTTAAGCGTCAAGCTGTACACACGAGTTCCCTGGGGTGAAATTCGTACGCTCGCGCTCGATGAGGGGTCACGTACCAGTGCGACACTCGCCCGAATCCTGCTGGCCGAGCGGCATGGGGTAATCCCACAGCTCGAGCCCCTTCCCCTGAATCACCGCACCGAAGACACCACGGCCGATGCCATTTTGTTAATTGGTGATCGAGCCATTCTGCCACCGCCCGAACCGTTTTTAGCGACTTGGGACCTGGGTGAGGAATGGCTGGAGTGGACCGGATTGCCGTTTGTGTTTGCCATGTGGGTGGCCAATGACCAGGCGGCTCTGGGAGCCGAGGACCTGAATCAGGTCGAACTCGCTCTGTGTCGTTCGCGGGATCTTGGGGTCGCGCGATTGACCGAGATCGCAAGTCGCGAAGCACCGCGACTTGGACTATCATACGAGACGACAGTCGGTTACCTGCAAAAGAACCTGCAATTCCACTTGGGAAACGCAGAAAAGTGCGGATTAAAGCAGTTTTACCAGCTGGCTTCAGGGCTGGGACTGGCTCCAAAAGGGGTGAGTTTGCGTTTTCGTAACGCTTAGGTCCGCTTGTGTTTGCAAGTGAATTCGCTGCGTGAATCCATTCAAGAAGGAACAGGAAGTGTCTGTGCAAGTCCAACGATTACTCGATCAAGCTGTCGCCGGGAAACGCCTCTCTGCTGCCGAAGGATTGCAAATTCTGGAATCCCACGATCTGGTTGCGATTGGTGCCGCCGCTGATGCGATCACCAGACGGCTGCATCCTGAGCCTTACCGAACCTTCAACATCGATCGCAACGTCAATTACACCAACGTCTGTTCTGCCGTCTGTGACTTCTGTGCTTTCTTTCGCCGCCCGAAAAGCCCCGAAGGATACGTGCTGGATAAGGAAACGATTTACAAGAAGATTGAAGAAACGGTGGCACTCGGCGGCGACCAGATCCTGATGCAGGGGGGAATGAACCCGGATTTGCAATTGGAATGGTACGAAGATCTGTTGCGATCGCTGAAAGACCGCTTTCCACAGGTCAATTTGCATTGTTTTTCTCCCCCGGAAATCTACGCTTTGCATAAGCTGAGCAAGTTGCCAATTCGGACCGTGTTGGAACGGTTGAAAGCAGCGGGATTGGGGAGTCTCCCTGGTGGGGGTGGCGAAATCCTGGTCGACCGCGTCCGTAAGGAAATGACTCGCGGAAAGTGTCTGACCGACGAATGGCTCGAGGTTTGTCGTGAGTGGCACCAGTTAGGGGGCAAGGGGTCGGCCACCATGATGTTTGGCCATATTGAGACTTTGGCCGAGCGAATCGAGCATTTGGAGCGGCTTCGCCAACTTCAGGACGAAACCGGCGGTTTCACGGCGTTCATCTGCTGGACGTTCCAGCCGGACAACACCGAGATGGCTCATATTTCCCCGGTTGGTTCCTTCGAATACCTCAAAATGCAGGCGGTTTCGCGGTTGTATCTGGATAATTTTTCGAATATCCAATCTTCATGGGTTACTCAGGGAGAAAAAATTGGCGGCTTGGCCCTCCATTTTGGTGCGAATGATATGGGGTCGCTGATGATCGAGGAAAATGTCGTGGCGGAAGCGGGAACCGTCCATCATTTGACGCTGGAAACGATTAAGCATCTGATCCGGGATGCGGGGTATCTTCCCCGCCAGCGAAACGTGTATTACCAGTTGATTGACGCCGAGCCGGGGACGGCATTGACCTCAGCGGGGCCGCAACTTCCGGTGGTGCATTAATTCCGGTCGCGCGGGTAGCGGGGAATCCCCGTGCAAGTGCGAAGCGGCGGGGTAGTCGGCTATGATGGTGGTACGACCATCATTGTTCACCGCCTCGTGAGATCGCAATGGAACCTCAGTATACCGTACTTGCTCGACGATTCCGACCACAGACGTTTACGGAAGTCGTTGGCCAGGAACGAGTTGCCCAGACCCTTCGTAATGCCATCCATGATGGCCGGGTGGCTCACGCCTACTTGTTTACCGGAGCGCGGGGGGTTGGCAAGACTTCCATGGCCCGGATTTTTGCCAAGGCATTGAACTGTCCGTTCGTGAAGGATGGCGTTCCGTGCAATGAATGTGAGCAATGTCGTGGGATTTCCGTCGGGCACGATGTGGATGTCTCGGAGATCGACGGGGCCTCGAATCGTGGGATTGATGATATTCGTTCGCTGCGCGCAAATGTGAATATCAAGTCGATGCGGTCGAAGTACAAAGTCTACATCATTGATGAAGTTCACATGCTGACAAAAGAGGCGTTCAACGCCCTCTTGAAAACGCTCGAAGAACCGCCGCCGCTGGTCAAATTTATTTTTTGCACCACCGAAGCGAACAAGGTGCCGGATACGATTTTGTCTCGTTGTCAACGATTTGATTTTGGGACCATTTCGACGGATAACATCACGATTCGGCTGCGGCAACTGGCGGAAGCAGAGGGGTTTCAGGTGGATGAAGCCGCTTTGGATCTGGTTGCGCGGCGGGCTGCTGGTTCGATGCGCGACAGTCAGTCTCTGTTTGACCAGTTACTGGCATTTGGCTCGGAACATATCACCAGTGCCGACGTGCATCGATTGCTGGGGACTGCGCCGGATGACCGATTGACCGGTTTAATCGACGCACTGATTGATCGCCGCCGCGATGAGGCGTTGCAGCGTCTGGATTATGCCATGCGAGAGGGGGTTCAGCTCGAAGCCTTTACCGATCAGCTGGTTGCTTATTTTCGGGACTTGATGGTGATTGCCTGCGGGGCGAACGAGGTCCCGCTGTTAGCGGTTGGTGATGACTGTCGTCAAATTCTTGGTGAACAGGCAGCGCGCTGGGGACTGCAGACGATTGCGACGGGAATGCAGATTCTGGCTGAGGCGAAGGGGCGGATGCAGCGTGTTTCGTATGGTCGTCCGTTGGTCGAATTGGCACTGGTGCGGATTTCTTTGCTGGAAAATCTTGATCGGCTGGATGACCTGATCGCACAGCTGAAGGGGGGAGGCATGTCGAACCCAGCCTCGTCGAACTTGCGTAGTCTCCCGGAGCGTAGTCTCCCGGAACGTAGTCTCCCGGAACGTAGTCTCCCGGAACGCAGTCTCCCGGAAAATCAAAACGGGACGCCCCGGTATGCACCACCCGCGATCGCACCACCCGCTGCAGTCCCCCTCCCCGCGCAGCCACCGAAAACGGCTCCCCAAATTCCTCGATCGCCGGTGGAAAAAAAAAATGAGTCCGCTGAGCAAAAACCACCAGCAGTGATGCCCACAGAGTTGGCGGCTCCGGTCAGTTCAGCCGAGGGGCAGAAACCGGTCATCGAATGGAAATCGGGGAATGAAAACGACTTACAGTCGATTTTAGCCGACCGATTAAACGACATGGTCGGTACATCCGTCCGGCGTGCAAAGTCTTTAGCAATTATTGGGCCAAATGTATTGGAAATTGCGATCCCGATGAACTATGATGTCGAACGCCGAACCTTGGATCGACCGGAAACGGTGAGTCGGCTGGAGGCGATTGTTGGGGAGTTAACGGGGGAATCGATTCGGATTCGATTTCGAACTGCGGAAGCGGTCGAGTCGGCGGCGAAGCCTGTTGCAGCGTTAACTCCGTCGACACGTGTTCAAATTGTGGACAATCCTGAGGACTCATTTCTTCAAGAGGTGACCGAGGTTTTTGGTGTGAAAAGCTGGAAGGTCAAAGAGCTGATTGTGGAAGCGTCTGAGGCAGATTCTGTGGGCTCTGATTCGTGAGTTTTTGGTGATTCGTGAGTTTTTGGTGAAATGAAAAGGAATGGGGTCAGATTGCCTTGTTGAAGAACCTGCCTGGTCTGGAAATGGTTAAGAGTTGGTTCTTGTTTTTGGTGAATCCGCCACGTTTTCAAGAGTTGATTTTATCGCTGAAGGTCAGGAGGCCGATCGATGGCACGGAATGAAGAGCCACCGCGACATCCCTACGGGGTGGCGGTCGGGGACCTGATTGAACGATTAGCGAAACTGCCGGGAATTGGCCGAAAATCGGCCGAGCGGCTCGCCAATCACATGCTCGATTGTTCCGAGTCTGAGGCAAATTTACTGGCCGAGGCGATTCGTCGCGTTAAATCGGTGGTTCGTCCATGTTCGGTATGCTTCAATCTGACCGAGGGTGACGTTTGCAGTATTTGCAGTGACCCAAGGCGTGATAAACATTCGGTCTGTGTGGTGGAACAACCTCGCGATTTATTGGCACTCGAAGCGGCGTCCATTTTTCACGGGGTGTACCATGTCCTGGGAGGAAAATTGGCACCATTAAGTGGGGTTGGGCCTGATGATTTGAACATCAGCGCTTTGGTTAAGCGAGTTCGCCACGGAGGTGTGAAAGAGATTCTCATGGCGACAAATCCAACGCTGGAAGGGGATGGAACGGCGCTCTTTATTTCGAATTTGTTGGCAAATGATCCCGTAAAAATTACCCGTCTCGCGCGGGGGATTGCCTCGGGAAGTGTGCTCGAATTTGCCAATCGGGAAATGCTGGCCGATGCCATTAGAGGAAGGCAGTCGTTTTGATTTCTGTGTTCCGTGTTTCGAACTCTGCCGAGCGATTGAGTAACCGATAATGCAGTTAAACTTTTCGCAACAGATGAAGATGAGTCAGCAGATGAAGCTGGCTCCTCGCATGATTCAGTCGATGGAGATTCTCCAGCTGCCGACCATGGCACTGGACGAGCGGATTGAGCAGGAACTGTCGGAAAACCCGTGTCTGGAATTGCGTTCGTCGGACCGTGACGCCCCTGAACTACAACACAATCTGGACGAAGCTCGCGAAGAAGCGATGTCCAAGAACATTTCCGAGCAAGAGCTTCAGGTCGATACGGCGAATAATAACGAGGCGGATTTTGAGCGTCTGTTGGAAATGTCGCAGGACTGGCCGGAAGACAATTACACGTCGGGGAGCAAACCCTCGTCGAACCGGACGGAAGAAGATGGTGACCGGCAACATGATCTGATTGCGAATGTGGCCGAACGTCCACAAACGCTCAATGATTATTTGCTCGAGCAATTCGGCTTTTACTCGATACCGGCTGAGGTCCGGGATTTCGGTGAATTCCTGATTCAGAACCTGGATCCGAATGGCCGCCTGCCGGTGCCTCTTGCCGAGCTGATCCAGGTTTATGGTCGATCGGTCACCGATGTCGATGCCATGGCGGCCTTACATCTGGTTCAAAAGCTGGAACCGCTGGGCTGTGGAGCGCGTGATGCCAAAGAATGCCTGTTGCTTCAACTCAATGAGAAGACCCCTTTTCGGGATGTGCTGGCGACGTTAATCAGTTCGCATCTGGACGATCTCGGTCAGAATCGCCTGCCGTTAATCGAGCGAAAAACCGGGTATACGCTCGAAACGATCAAGGCCGCTTTCGAGGAGTTGCGGCACATGAATCCGTTTCCCGGACGGGGGTTCGAGGTGCGGCCGGCCCAGGCGGTGACTCCGGACGTGTTTGTGGAACAGAATGGAGATGATCATTGGGTTGTCCGGGTGCTCGACGAATACACACCCCGATTACGGATCAGCAAGCGATATCAGCAAATCCTGCGGGAAGGTGCTGATCAGAAAACCAAAGACTACATCAAGCGAAAAATCGATTCGGCGAAATGGCTGATCGAAAGTATTGAACAGCGGCATAACACCTTGAAACGGGTGGCGCAATCGATCGTCGACAAGCAAACGAAATTTCTTGAATTTGGTCCTGAAGCGATTGTTCCGCTGAAAATGCAGGAAATCGCCGATGTCGTGAAAGTACATGTGACCACGGTCTCGCGAGCCGTTGATGACAAATGGATTCAAACTCCGAGAGGCCTGTATCCGCTGAAACGATTTTTTGGCGGCGGTACGGTGACCGAAAGCGGGGAAGAGGTTGCCTGGGACATCATTCGGATCAAACTCAAAGAGATTGTCGATCACGAAGACAAAAATGACCCGCTCAGTGATGACGCGCTCGTCGTGGAATTGGCCAAATTTGGGTATACTCTGGCTCGACGAACTGTGACAAAATATCGGAAAGGACTCGATATCCCCTCTTCACGCCAGCGACGAGCCTACTAAAATAGAAATCAAGAATCGAGACGAAATGAACTTCCGGCGTTGCTTGCTGTAAGCGAACGCTCAATTTATGATGCAGTGTTTAAACCTCCTATGGTTTGGCGGGCAACCATTTTTGCTCGAGACTTCCAGCAAGGAATCTGTGTTGCGAGCCATCATCAGTGATATTCACGCCAATCTGGAAGCACTGGAAGCTGTGCTGGCCGATATTCGTGGACAAAACATTTCCGAAATTTACTGTCTGGGCGATATCATTGGCTACGGGCCGAATCCTTGCGAATGCATCGATCTGGTGATGGCGGCGTGTGGCCATTGCCTGTTGGGGAATCACGATCAAGCGGCTTTGTTTGACCCGGAAGGTTTCAACGCCACTGCCGAGCGTGCCGTTTTCTGGACGCGGAAAATGCTGGAGGCGGGAACGGGGCCTGTGTCCGAAAAACGCTGGGATTTTCTGGGTGAACTTCCTCGCGTGATTAACGAGTCCCAGTTCCTGTTTGTGCATGGTTCTGCCCGAAATCCGCTCAACGAATATGTTTTCCCGGAAGACATTTTCAATCAGAAAAAAATGGAGAAGATTTTTTCACTCGTTGAAAAGTATTGTTTTCAGGGGCACACGCATATTCCGGGTGTTTTCACGGAGGATTTGAACTTTTTATCCCCCGAAGAAATTGATTGCAAATATGAATTGGGCGCCAAAAAGGTGCTCGTGAATGTCGGCTCGGTGGGGCAGCCTCGCAACGGCGACAATCGTTCCTCTTATGTCGTGCTGGATGGGAATACGGTTCACTTCAGGCAGGTGGCCTACGACTTTTCCAAAACGGCCAAAAAGATCAGCGAGATTGCCGACCTGGATGATTTTCTGGGTGAACGACTGGCTGATGGGCGATAATGTCGCGACAATATTGGCACACAAGGTCTCGATATCGGGTTGATGGCGAATCGATCGGATAGTTTCTGCGGTTCGAGTTTTCTGTTTTAAGTCTGACTTGGTCATGATGTCAGGCAGGTCTTCTTTGTCAAACTGGTATCCGGAATGGAACAGCGTCGGTTTTTAGTGTTTTTTCTGATTTCGATGGCAGTCTGGATGGCTTGGATCAACCTCGCTGTTCCCGTACTGTTTCCCGATTTCAATAAACCCGTTGTCAAGCAGCAGAAAACCGTTGAAGACAAGGGACTGGAGGAAACTGCCGGGGCTGAGAAGGCCGATCCCAATTCTGGGGCGCAGGATCCGACCGTTGAGATAACAAACCCTGCTGTTGACCCAACGAACAAGGGAGAGACAGACACCTTGAAGGGTGCGGATGGGCTTCCCGCCAAAGTCGCTGAACGGAATCTCCCCAAGCATCCTACGCTCAGTTTGCTCTTGGGACCTGCCGATTCGGATCAAGAAAAAGAGGCTCCTCCCAACGAGCACGCTGAAGAATTCTTTCTCGCGGCAAGACTGACCACGGAAGGGGCATCGATTGAATCGATCGAACTGACTGATAAGGATCGCTATCCCGCATTCGGCCGCCGGGGTACGCGAGTGCGCGTCATTGGCAGCGAAGATGCCCGGGCCCGCTCGGGGAAGAAAACCCGCTTTAACACGTTTTCGATCCAGTCACCCCAAATTGACAAACTTCTCGGTGGGGTCTCGCTCGATCGTGCGAACTGGGAAGTCGTTCCCCAAGCCGATCCTGCCTCGGCCCTCCGGGCGGCAACCTTTCGGTTATTATCGCCCGATGGGCAATGGGAACTGATCAAGCACTTCGAGATCAAACAACTGACTCTCGATGAACTCAAGCAGGATCAGGTGGGAAAAACCTTGCTCGAAGGTTATGAGCTCAAGCTGAAAATCACCATCAAAAATCTGATGGACGAACCGCAGTCGCTCAGTTACTCACTGCAGGGGCCGGTTGGTGTTCCGCTGGAAGATGCCGAAAACTCTTACAAACATCGCGATGTTCGGATGGGTTTTCTGCGTGATGATGGGAGCTCGATCGACGAGAACAAGAAGTCTGCTGCCGCCACCGTCAAGGAAGAAAAAAGCAATAAATCCGAGGTCTGGAAACGTGGGCTCAAGTACATTGGTGTCGATGTGCTGTATTTCGCCGCCTTGGTGTTGCCCGGCGCAGATCAAGTGGACTCGGTCAAACCGATGGTCACCAACGAGTTTTTGCTGCACCCGGAACATAGCGATATTTCGGTGCAACTCACGTCCCCCAAGCTGGAGATCCCGGGGAAGAGTGAGATCGTTCACGAATACACGTTGTATGCGGGCCCCAAACGCGAAGAACTGATCAAACAGATTCCTGCGATGGCGGTCATGGATTATGGCTGGTTCGATATCATTTGTCGGGGAATGGTCTGGTTATTGAATATGTTTCATGGCTTGGGACTCAGCTATGGGATCGCGATTATTTGTTTAACCGTGCTGGTTCGAACCTTACTGATCCCCATTTCCAAGCTCCAGGCGGGAAGCGCCGCCAAGATGAAAGAATTGACGCCAATCCTTCAGGCAAAACAGAAGGAAGCGGAAGTCAAATATGGCAAAGGGAGCGACGAATACAACAAGGTCTTGGCCGAGTCGAGCAAAGAGTCGCTCGGGCACATGATGAGTGGTTGCCTGCCCGCATTTCTTCAATTGCCGATTTTTATCGCCCTTTACCGTTCGATTGGCAGTTATATCGATTTGCGGATGGAACCATTCCTCTGGTTCGAAAACCTGGCTTCTCCCGATGCACTGTACAAATTTCCCTTTACAGTTCCCTGGTTGGGTTGGACCGACTTCAATCTGTTACCCTGTATTTCGGCGGGCCTGATGTTTGCCCATCAAAAGTTGACCATGCCCCCACCAACCAATGAAGAACAGGCTCAACAGCAAAAAATGATGAGCTGGATGATGCTCGTCATGGGGGCCATGTTCTTCCGAGTTCCTTCGGGGCTCTGTCTCTACTTTATCGCGACCAACATCTGGTCTATGACGGAACGAACATTGTTTGAGCATTGGAAAAAGAAAAAACCGGTTGTGACCGACGAGGGTTCGAGAATTGCCAGCAATTCTGCATCCGATGTGACCGCTTCCAAAAAGGAAAAGCCCAAAGACCCCGAAAAACCAACGGCCCTTGGTAGCCTCTGGGATCGACTTCAAAAATCCGCCGACAGCGAATTTCACTCGACCCGGCAACTCGAAAGTAACGCCGCAAATCGGGATGACAAAAAGAAAAAGAAACGGACTTGATCGATGCTCTGCGTGGCTCGCTCTGGGTGATGTGGTACACACAGAGCAAATCCGTGGGGATCGCTCTCGAGCGGTCTCTACGGGCGGTGAATTGGCAATGAATCTCAATCGCGGTTCAAAATTTCATTCGCCGGTGGAAGCCGATTTTTCAGTGGTGTTTGCGCTGCTTTCGGCACGATTCCTGACTCCAATACGGATTCGCAGATTATTTGGAGAAGGTCCGCTTGAGGATCGCCTTGGTGGCAAGTTCTAACTGCGTTTTCAGAAAATCCGGGGCGAGCTCTTTGATCCTGGCACCAGCCGAAATCAATTGACTCACAATCTGTCGGGTTTTTTCCCGGTCGTAATCACGATGAAGTGAACGGACCAGAGAACACGCACGCGCTTCGTCCAAAAGCAACGTCACTGTCGGTAACAAGTATTCCTCGATCCCCCAAACGCGTCCATGATCGATGTCACTGCAGACCGGAACGATCGATGAAAACTGGTCACCGAATGTTTGACGAGTAAAATCGAGAGCCGCGCGGATGCTGTGCTCTTTCGGGCGATTCGGAGATTCCCACTGATAAGGGGGTGACCATTCCATCACAGGACTCAACCCGTCAATCTTCGAGACAACCCCCACAATTGTCGGGGGCTTGAACCGATGTTGTTCCCGAAACCAGGCGGCAAGTTTTTCCAGTGTTTTCAGATCCGCTTGTTTGGCGGGTGAACGAACGTCGAGGACCATCAAGACCAGATCGGCATTTCGAACCGCTTCGAAGGTGTCTGCCAACTGTGCGGGGGTGGCTTCGGAATCGCTATATCCCGGCGTGTCGAGCAGAATCAGTCGGTCTGACTGGTCATCGAGCTTCAGGTCATAACGCTGCACCGCTCGTGTCAGTGGCAGCACATCCACCGCCGCTTGCTGTTCACCGAGCAAGCAATTGATCAGACTCGATTTTCCCGCCTTGACCTGCCCGATGACGGCAATCGTGACTGTGACGGGGGGAGTCGGAGCAACAGGAGTTTCGTCGGTGCGAGTCGGCTGATCGGGGTCCAGTTTTTTCATGCTGGCGCGATAGGCCGCTGATCCCCCTCGTAGCCGTCCGCTATTGAGTTCAATCAAATAAAAGCCGAGTTGTCGGACAAATAAGGCATAAAACGTTCCCAAGAGGTTCGTTTGCAATTGCTGAGACAGCGGGGTGATAAACGCTCGCGACACGGCATAGCGGGCCAGGCTGGTCGGATTGAAGACCACCGACGCCAGCCAGCCCAGATTGCTGGCGTTGCGCCACCATGCGGGGGCCTGAGCCAGCATTTTCCATTGCGAAACCGTCATCAGGTGACTTCCCGGAACGTTCTGCTGCAACAGGATTTCCAGGTCTTCCGCCACCAGTTGGATGGCGGTTAAAAGTTCCACCACGGATGCGGAACCGAGCGGATCGGTTGAGTTTGGGTGGTAATGCCGAGCAAATTCGGTTGCCAGCTCGATCGTTCGTGTGGTGTAAAACTGTGGGTCGGCCAGTTGCACGCCTGTGAACTCGTGAATTCGCTGTTGTTCGACCTCGATCAGCGCTGCCGCTGCCTGATCGCGAGGAGTCCAGTGGATCTTGCTCCCCACATTCGGTAAGGGAATTTCCACGCGCCCCTGCAATCGATAGACCAGCCAGGCTGCCGTCCAAGAGAGACTCATCGTCCACGAGAGCCAGAACCAGTTTCCCGAGTTCCAGAGCAGCCAGCCGCTGATGCCAGCGATCAGGATCAGCGGCAATAAAACCAAGGCGGAGACCAGAAAAAACGGCCAGCGGGACATGAATTTGTCTTCACTTTAGTGGATGGCGAACTGGTCGAGGTCAGTGTCCCCCTTAGCCGCGGGGTTTCAAAGGCCGATCGTTTGGTTTTCGTCCCTTGAGCAGAAATTTTTGCGGTGGAATGATGTCCAGCCGTTGGAACAGCTCGTCGACTTGACGATTGTACTCGGGAATTTTGCGGAAGTCGTTCAGGGTGTCGCCCCCCTTCGATTCCATCCATCTTCGTACCAGGTACACATTCATTCGATCTGCGGGGAAATTCAAAATACGGTTTTGTTCCTCGGGAACCATCTCTTGCAGTAACCGCATTTTATCTTCATCTGTCGGGAATCCAACCGCCTCGCGAGCCTGTTTCACGATCGCCATTAACAGCATTCGAACCATCACCTCGCGCTTCGACTTGAGGTCGGATCGATTCACTTGTGCTGCGGATTCTTTGCCGAGTGATTTCGACATCTCATTCAGTAAGGTCTCTTGTGGCCAATCCCGATACGAATTCCCGCTCGCTTGAATACTTGCGTGAATAATCGGCAGGTAATCAGGCAGGCGAGGCTCCTTGAACTCGGGCTTCGAAGAGTCTTGAGGGATTTGACTCACCAGCACCGCCAGCACCGACCTGAGATCTTTCAACGGGAACGCATCTCGTTTATTGAGCGAGGGACCGATGGGAGGATGGGACTCGTCAGCAGTGGGGGTGGTTTGCGCAGGGGGCGTGGTTCCCACTGGGGGTTCGTGTGCGTCACTCGGCAAATCCTGTTCATCTTTCCAACGGCGAATGAGTGCCAGTTTTTGTGAGAGAACGGTCTCTTTCTGCAGCTCATCGCGCTGGGTCGGCGTGAGCGTATGCACCCAGGCGGCGTAGGTTTGCATTAACTGTGTCAGCGTTCCCCCACGCGATTGGTCTGCGGCTAATTGCTGGTGTAACTGTTGATATTGATGTTTTTCGGCAGGACTGAGTTGTTGAAAGGCTTCCAGATTTCGGTGAAATCGCGCCCGTTCGATCTCGGACATCTGCCGCAGGTGCTCGATGCGAGCCTGCACCAGTTTTTGATCCTGCGCGAACAGGCTCGATGAATCACCACTTGCCAGCAGCAGCACGGTCAGAAACGTCATACGATGATTCATGAGTCATTTCTCTTGAGCGTCATCAAATAGATTGGCACGCTTGAGTTCATTAAGGAATTCCAGTTCCCGCACTTCTTGCAAATGGTCCAGATTTTCGATCACAGGCAAATCGTTCAGCAATATTGCATGGGGGTCGGCGATCCAGTGCCGCGTGATCTGGAAACCAAGCCAACCGCAAAGGAAAAGTGCCGTGATCCATCCGGCAATCGCGAAGACGCGACGTACAGGAACAAACCACCATTGGTCGGTGAGTCGGAAGGGAGTTTCCAGCACCTTCAGGTTCGCCATGGTTTTGGTGAGAAAGTCGTCTGAGGCTTTACTCGGGGGCAAAACATCCAGCAGTTCCCAGGTCCGTGCGAGTGCCTCCATCTCATGGCGAGCCACAGCGCTGTTTGCGACGACGTGATCGATCTGCTTCACCTGCTCGTCGGGAAGTTCCCCGTCAAGGTAGGCGACCAGATCTTCTCGCTGATCGGCGTTGAGTCGAACCGTCTTTTCCATGATCCATCGACAACAACCAGGTTCGGCAGAAACCTAGCGTTTTTCCTTTCCGAGTTGCATATAGGGTTCCAACGCGGTTCGCAAACTGTCTCGCGCCCGTGATAGCAGTGACTTGATGGCAGGAACCGACAGTTCCATCGTCTCCGCGATTTCCGCGTAGCTCATTCCCTCGAACTTGTGCAGCAAGACCGACAATCGCTGTTGATCACTCAGTTGTTCAATCGCTTTTTGGACCACGAGCTGTAGTTCGCGTTTGTCCAATTGACGGGTTGGCTGCAATCCTGACTTATCTGCCAGGTTCTGGCCCGCCACCGGCAATCCCGTCATGGCGGTCGATTCTCCTGCAGGAATCGGCACTTCCTTCCGCCGGGATTTATTGCGGCGGGAATTGATGGCGAGGTTATTGGCAATCCGAAACAGCCAGGTCGAAAACCGTGCGGTCGGTTCGTAGCCGTGGCGCGCTCGATAGATCCGCAAGAAAACATCCTGCACCAGATCCTCGGCCGCCTCCTGATTCTGCCTCATATGAAAGAAGATCGTGGTGAGTCGATCCTGATAGGTGGCGACGAGTTTGGTGAACGCTTCGTCATCCCCCTGCTTGGCGCGCAGCATCAGCTGGACTTCTGGATCATGCAGAAATCCCGATTCTTCCAGGTTCTCTACCGGCTTTGTTGTCGATGCCACGGGGCGTTTTCTCTAGGCGACGCGAACTGTCGAATTGGACACATTTCCCTGTCGAAGTCAGCAAACAGAATCGTTTTTTTGACGCGGTTGGTGATTGTACGACGCAGAGAGATGATACAACAAACAGATCATGCCGAATTTCCCTCGCTGTGGGAAGTGATCCGAGCAGGGGATTCCCTTTCCCAGAAGTGAACTCTTGCATTAACCTATGGACTGGATCTGGAATTGAATTCGGACGAAGAACTTTTAGCTGCATGGACTCACGATGCTCGACCTGCAATTTGTTTGTGACAACCTGGACGCTGTGCGCGCAAACTGCCAAAAACGTCATGTCGTGGCAGATCTCGATCGATTGCTCGAATTTCGGGAAACGCGCAGCGAGTTAATCGTGGCGCTGGACAAAGATCGGCAGCGGCAGAATGAAATTGCACAGGCGATCCCCAAAGAAAAATCACCGGAAGCTCGGCAGACCTTGATCGAGGAAGGGAAGTCGCTCAAGCAAACTGTCCCTGCAGTGGAAGCCAAACTCAAAGAGGTCGAAGCCGAAATTCGTACAGCGCTGATGTCGGTGCCGAATATGACGCATCCCGAGACTCCCATCGGTGAAGAGGTCGACTCGAAGACGGTACGAACCTGGGGAACCATTCCTCAATTTGACTTCAAACCGCTTGATCACGTTGCCCTGGCAGAAAAACACAATCTGCTTGATCTGGAAGCGGGTGGGCGAGTTGCCGGTCATGGTTTCTATTTTTTGAAAAACGAAGCGGTGCTGCTGGAACTGGCACTCACCCAATTCGCCGTACAAAAATTGGTCCAGCACGGATTCACACTGCACACGACTCCTGATCTGGCCAAAATCGAAATCCTGGAAGGGACCGGTTATCAGCCGCGTGGCAACGAGACGCAGATTTATTCCATTGCAGGAATGGATCTCTGCCTGGTCGCAACCGCCGAAATTCCCCTGGGAGGAATTCATAAGGATCAAATTCTCGAATCCAGCCAACTTCCCCTCAAATATGCCGGGATTTCGCACTGTTTCCGCACGGAAGCGGGTGCACATGGCAAGGCGACTCGGGGGATCTATCGTGTTCACCAGTTCACCAAAATTGAAATGTTTGGCTTCACCGCCCCCGATGTCACGGCATCCGATGAATTGCATGCCGAGATCGTGGCCATCGAAGAAGAAATTTTCCAAGGATTAGAAATCCCGTACCGCGTCCTGGATATCGCCTCGGGCGATCTCGGCGGACCTGCCTATCGGAAGTTCGATCTGGAAGCCTGGATGCCGGGTCGAGGTACCGATGGGGAGTGGGGCGAAGTCACTTCCGCCTCGAATTGTACCGACTTCCAGGCCCGTCGACTCGGTGTCCGTTGTAAGTCACCGGATTGGAAAGGGACCAAGTACGTGCACACGCTCAATGGAACCGCAATTGCCGTCACACGTGCCATCATTGCAATTCTTGAGAACCATCAGCAGGCCGACGGAAGTATCCGGATTCCCGAAGTCTTGCGTCCGTGGGTCGGCAAAAGCAAGATTGGTTAGTCGTCTGCAGTCAGCAGTGTCAGGCCCCAGCCCTCCCCTTTACGGGGCAGACCGTTCCCGAATTGAGTGATCCACCAACGACAACAGCTCTGCTACCAGGAGTTCCTGAGAGCAGAGCTGTTATTTTTTTCGACGGGTTGATCGCCATGCGGCGGCAATCGCAATTACTTTTTCGCTTCGGCAAACCGACGCGCCACTTCGGTCCAGTTGACCACGTTCCAGAACGCGGCGATGTAGTCCGGGCGACGATTTTGATAGTGCAGGTAATAGGCGTGTTCCCAGACGTCGAGTCCCAGCAGTGGGGTCCGACCTTCCATCAGGGGACTGTCCTGATTGGGGGTACTTTCCACGACCAGCTTTCCCTTGTCATAAGAGAGCCATGCCCAACCACTCCCGAATCGGGTGGTTGCCGCTACGCCGATTTTTTCTTTGAGTGTTGCTAAGCTTCCAAAAGTGCTGTTAATTGCAGCGGCCAAGTCGCCAGTCGGTTCGGCACCGGTATGAGGAGCCAAAATCGTCCAAAACAGGGTATGGTTTGCATGGCCACCCGCGTTGTTACGGATCAACGTGCGGATTTCTTCGGGGACGGCAGCAAGATTGCTGATGATTTCTTCCGCTGACTTGCTGGAGAGAGCTGGAATCGCTTCGAGCTTTGCATTGGCGTTATTGATGTAAGCCTGATGATGCTTCGTATGATGAATTTCCATGGTTCTGGCATCAATGAAGGGCTCAAGTGCATTGTACGCGTAGGCGAGAGGTGGCAGAACAAAAGGCATATTGAGCTCCAAATGAATTAAGGGGTCAGTCAATTCGGCGAATCCCATTCCGGCAAAGCTTCACGCTTCGCCGGCGAGTGAGATTATTCTAGGTGTTCGTTCCCCTGATGCAAACCAACGGCATACCATCGTGCAAACTTTGTGATGAATCGAAGCCGATTGATCCGTTCGCGGAAACAGTCCCCGAATTGAGAATCTCGGCAGACTGAGTGGACGATATGAACCGACCTGCGTAAAGTTTTCGTAGACTGTCCAGGATCACACGGAGGGGAGTTTGACATCGAGGAACGGCACCGAGGCGACGGAATGTGCGATTCGTCGACTGGGTCCTGAATCGATTTTCGAGAAATCCTCTGCTCGTTGGGGTCTTGACAATTGCGTCGCGTTGCTTCCACTGGTGGAAACGGAGTGCAATCGACGGCAGCTTGATTGTGAATTTTAACCATTTCGCCTTGTTGGCTGTGTGCAGCGGACAAGGGGACATTTCTGCACGGAAGAACCGATGAAAGTCCAGCAGTTTTTTGAGCATCACGGCCTGAACCAAAACCCATACAGTCAGGAAGACGCCCAAACCGATCCGCTTTTTCAAAAGCTCGGTGCGGATGGCACTTTTCATCCCTCGTGGGACAAGATTTACGGCGATCCGGCGACCCCCTCAACCGCTGTGGTCTTCGGTGAAAAGGGGAGTGGTAAGACGGCACTCCGATTACAAATCGTTGATCAATTGTCTGAGTATAACGAGAAAAATCCTGACCATCGAGTTTTTGTGATCAATTATGATGATTTCAATCCCTTCCTGGATTCGTTCAACGAAAAGGTCGGCTGGGCGGGGGCTCGTCCAGAAAAGACGCTACAAAAATGGCGTCTCTGGGATCATATTGACTGTATTCTGTCACTTGCCACGACGGATTTGGTGAATGGGATTGTCGCGGACAAGTCTCAAGCGAAGGTCGGACCATTTCAGATCTCTGCGGAAAAGGTGTCGAGTCTCTCGTCGGCGAATAAACGCGACCTGTTGCTGCTCGCCTCGTTCTATGACCGCAGTAGCGACAACGCGCAGCAGCATCGCTGGGCGAATTTGCGAAAGCGTTTGAGTGTTTCCAACTGGCGAAGTTACTATGATTTTGCGGTTGGCTTGGGAGTCACAGCGGTGCTGTTTGGGCTATTGGCCTATCTGGACAAGCTCGATCAATTTGGGCAATTCTGGCCTTGGCTGGTCATCTTGATTGGCTGGTCCTGCTGGGGCTGGCATCAATTGAAGATGGCGTCGATGGCGTGGAAAGTCTCGCGACAAGTTCGCGTCCTTGACCGGCCGGTGAATCAGCTCCGTTCGATCCTGGCAAACTTTGATCCCAAGGACCTGATGGGGCAGCCGATTCCAGCCCGAGAGCGAAGTGATGATCGTTACGAGTTGCTGACCAAATTACAGAACATTCTTGAGGCACTTGGTTTTGATTCGATTACGGTCCTGGTTGATCGCGTTGACGAACCGCATTTAATCAACGGTTCACCCGAACGGATGAAAGCCCTGCTTTGGTCGATGTTTGATAATAAGTTTTTGAAGCACGCCGGGATTGGTTTCAAATTACTGTTGCCAATTGAAGTCAGTTTTTATCTGACGCGCGAGGACAAAGAGTTCTACGAGCGATCCCGACTGGACAAGCAAAACCTGATTCGAACGCTCGAATGGACGGGTGAATCGCTGTGTGACTTGGCGAACGATCGCGCCCGAGCGTGTGCCCAAGACACCAATTCCAAGCCGAGTGTGAAAAGCTGGTTTGAAGATTCGATCAGCGAATCGGAATTGGTCGCCACGCTGGCGCGGCTGCGGGTCCCGCGTCATTTGTTCAAGTTCTTGCATCGGCTGGTGATTGAGCATTGCCATCGTTACACCGATGAATCCCCCCAATGGCAGATCAATCGTGAAACGCTGCAGTCAACTCTCGCGGTTTATCTGCGCGATCTGGAAGCCTACGATCGCGGCTTGGGAACCGGCTGATTTGAGGGGTGCGGTGAGATAGAAAAGCGGGAAAATCGACTTCGTGTGGCGGGGATCGTTTTTGGGATCACCGGCCACCGTTGCGAGCCCTTCCCCAAAATCCCGTGCGAATTCAAACCAATCTGCTGTGGTAAGAAGTTTTCCGCACAGTCGCTGAACAAGAGGCGGCACGATGCAAATCGTGTTTTACGCCTCTTCTTTTTTGCAATTGGTAGCAGCCGCAGTGAAATTTGAAACGATCTCAGACCCATGTTCAGGCCGATGCTCATCACTGGTCCAAACGCTGCTGACTCGTCTCGAAATGACGCTCACTCCCGCTTGATGGGAGAAGAGCCAAAACGAGGACTTTTGTCACACGCCGGGATTTTTCTCTGGTGATCCCCCCCCTTTTTGCCGGGTGACTCAATGCCGCTCTTTACTGTAAGTTGTTTCATTAAAACGACTTCAAGCAGAAATTTTTGCGTGCAGGAAGCCAAATTGACCGGTTTTTCCGTCGGACCTATACTCCGCGTCCCTTCACCGCCCAATTCGAGCGGTCGTTGTTTTTCTGAATCAAAATCTGTGCTTGAATCGTAATTGTCAAACCTTTCACATCAGGAGTGCCCGTGAGGGGCAGGAACCACCAGTTCACTACCGGTTGGTTATGGATGACGATGGCCATGTGCTTCATGGCCGCCGCCGTGGTCTCGCGCGTCGGGATTCGGGGTGCTGTAGACGAAACATTTGCGGGGCGTCCCCTCGCTTCCATCCAGATTTCGGCTGATTGGAGTCAAGAGTGGCAAGAGGATCACGCCACGATTGCTATCTTCCGTGGACAATGCCGAATCGAGCAGGGTGGGGCGACATACACCGCCGAGAGCATGGTCGTCTGGACGTACGAGTCCGCAGAAACGCCTGGGAAAAGCGAAAAATTGGTCGCGTACCTGGAAGGGGATGTCCGAATTGAAGATGCGGGGAACTCACGCACCGACCAGACATTCTGGCTGGAAATGGATGCGTCCCGCGGCTTGACACTGAAAGTGCGCGGACGAGCCGCGGATCGCCCTGGAGTTGACGATCCATTATTTAAGCGGGCCACGCAACGAAAAATGGCCCCCTCTCGGAATAAACTCCGTCAAACCCAACTGACACTTCCGGCGAACAATGAGACCGCACCGGCGTGGCGAAGCGTTTCCATGCAAAACCCGACCGGAATGCGCCGCATTCGTGTTTCCCCTCGTAGTTTTGGCAGTCCCTATAATATCTCGAGCCAACCTTCGACCGATTCCATGCCCCCTGAGCAAATTACATTGATCACAGGGGGTGTCAACATTCTGGTCGAGGGTGTTGGGCTGGAAAATGGACTTGATTTCGGTGTGGTTGACCTTTCTGCCGATCGAGTTGTCGTCTTCAATGAGGATTTTAATACAGATAAGTTGCAGCGACCGGAACAAAAATACCAGGTCTACCTCGAGGGAAACATTGTTATTCGTCAGCGTGACAATCTCCGACAATTGAATAACGTGATTCGTGCCACACGGGCCTTCTATGATGCCAGTGATAATCGGGCGCTGATTCTGGACGCGGAACTGGAAACGTATGTTTCCCAAATCGATAGTCGCATTCGCCTGCGTGCCGAGCAGATTCGGCAAAATTCGATGAAAAGTTACCATGCACAAAATGCCTGGGTCACAACCAGTCAATATGGTGTCCCTGGATACCGCGTTCAGGCGAGTGATATTTTCATCGAAAATCGGGAAACTGGCCTTTTTGCCAACAATAGCCCTCCCCGCGTTGATCCGCAGTCGGGGGGACTGATTCCTGAGGATCATTACTGGATCACCGCACTCAATTCGCAGTTCCTGGTTGACCAGTTCCCGTTATTTACCGCACCACAAATTAGTCTTCCTGCCGAGGACATCACTGCCAGCATCCCGATCCAAGGAGGCGGGATCGGAATAGACCGTGTTTTCGGAACTCAAATTCGTACAACTTGGGACCCCTTTTCACTCTTTGGTCTGACAAAGCCCGAGAATCCCCGCATCAACCTTGGAATCGAAGCTGACTACCTCAGCTACCGAGGTCCGGCAACGGGCTTAAAGGGAAGTTATCAAGGAACTGACGCGTATGGAAATTTGTATACGGGTACTGTTTTCGGGTACTATATTAATGATGGGGGCTTAGATAACCTGGGTCTGGATCGACGCGCGCTGGTTCCACCGAATCCCAATCGCGGGATTTTCCAATGGGAACATCGCCAAACCTTCGAGAGCACCGGCACGACATTATTCGGAGAACTTGGCTATGTCAGCGACCGCAATTTTCGCGAACAATACCGCGAATCCGAGTTTGATAAGGGGAAGGACCTTGACACCAAACTCCAGATTAATCAACGACTCAGTGACAATTCGGCAGCGACCGTGCTGGTGCGTCCACAATTAAATGATTTCGAAAACAACACCCAATGGCTCCCTCGCGGAGATCTCTACTTTCTGGGCGAGCCATTACTGGGGAACTTGCTCAATTACACCAGCCATTCTTCGGCGGGATATGCGATTACCAACCTGTCTGCAGCACCGACCGACCCCAATGATGTGGCCACACCATTACCCTGGATGATCAACGGACAGGGTTTGGTCGCCCAGAGTCGACATGAAATCGAATTGCCCTTCAATCTCGGTGCACTGCGGCTCGCCCCGTTTGTGATGGGCGAAGCAGCGTTTTGGGGTGACAGTTTTTCCGGGGAGTCTGTCAATCGTTTATACGGTCGAGCAGGCTTGCGGGCCAGTATTTCGTTTCAGCGCGTGATGCCGTTCGTGCAAAGTGATATTTTTAATCTCAATGGATTGGCTCACAAATCGCTGGTTGCGGCTGAATACGGAATGGCAGGGTCTAATCAAGCTTTGAGCAACATTCCCCAGTGGAATGAATTCGATGATAATGCGCAAGAACGTTTCCGCATGCGATTTGTCACCAACACCTTTGGCGGAACCCTTCCCCCACAATTTGATCCGCGATTCTATGCGGTTCGGCAGGGTGCAGGCACCACTGTCACAGCCCCCTACAACGAATTGGTCGATAATCAGCAGGTATTACGTTTGAACTGGAACCAGCGGCTCCAGACAAAAGTGGGCCCACCCGACCAGCAACGGATCAAAGACTGGATGACACTCGATCTGGGGGCGTCGATTTTCCCGGACGCCAATCGGGATAATTTTGGTGAAACCCTGGGTTTGGTGAGCTCGCGCTATGCGTGGCATGTCGGCGACCGAACTTCGATTGTCGCCAGCAGCCTGTACGATTTCTTTCCTGAAGGGCAGCAGCTCTGGAGTCTTGGGGTCATCAGTCAACGCAGCCTGCGCGGCAGCGTTTACTTCGGCGTGCGCCAAGTGAAGGGGGGAACACTCGATAGCCAGATTGCCACGGCAACCTATAGCTATGTGCTGAGCCCCAAGTGGGTCTCGTCAGCGACCACGGCCTATGATTTGGGTGAAGGACAAAGTCGAGGCCAGGGATTTACCATCACACGGGTAGGAGAATGGCTGCTCTTTCATCTCGGGGCCAATTACGATGTCAGCAAGAATAACTTGGGTATCGGCTTTGCCATTGAACCCCGGCTGGGGGGGGCTAATATCTCGTCCACACAACTCGGCTCGCTGCTGAAGCTCGCACAACCGTACTGAGTGTTGGTCTTCAGGTGCGGGTCTTCAGGTGCGGGTTTTCAGGTGCGGGTATCCCGCGATTGGATTCCCCCAGAAAGACGGCAATCATGCGTTCTGTGGCTAATCGTGCCGGATACGCGTGAATTCCCTGTTTTTCTGCAGAATTTCCACGATTACTACTCAAGAAACCACGACCATGACAACTCATATTGACGCTTCGGAATGCTTCTCATAAATTCCGCGCGCCACGATGGTTTAATCCCCTTGAGGCGGATGTGACTGTCCCTTTGATCCTGTCTTTTGTATCCCCCTAACAAAGTGACTCCCATGGCAAAAGCGCCTGAGTCAATTCGCTCTCATCGCCAGCGACAGGGAAATCCTGCTTCGTTTGTCGTTGCACCGTTCCGGTATCGAATGTGGTCTCTCAAACTGCAGTCTCTTCGCAAAAGCTCGTGGCAGGGAAATCCGGTGACATCTTTCCGCTTGAATTATATGACGGGCCTCATACTCGCGTTCTGCTCTCTGGCAGGTGTCGGTTGCGCCACTGTCCAAGGCGAGAAATACACTTATAAAACATTGCCTGCCAACTTCATTGCCAGTGCACGGGAAAATCCGCAGACCATCGATCTGACGCGTCTCGCAAGTGCCTCGAAGCAATCCGATGTGCTCGATCGTGGCGATGTCGTGGAAGTTGCGATTGCTGCAGGCTTGAATGAGAAAGACACGGTGCGGTTTTCCGTCCGAATTGAAGAAGACGGTCAAGCCAGTATTCCTCAGGTGGGGCGAATTCAACTTGCTGGAATGAAAATGGAAGCGGCCGAAGCAGCAATTATTTATGAATGTGTTGACCGCGGCCTTTACCGTAGCCCGAACGTGACCGTCACGATGAAGAGCCAACGGACAAATCGAATCATGGTCGCTGGTGCGGTGAAAAAGCCCTCGGTTTATGATTTGCCACGAGGACAATGTGACTTACTGACCGCTTTAAGCCGGGCCGAGGGGCTTGATCCCAGCGCGGGAACACAAGTGGTGATCCGTAACCCAAGCCTGCTCTCTCAAACCACCCAGCAACGATTTGCCGGAAAGAATTCGAGCCTGGTTGATCCGGTGGGGCATAGCGTCGATGTCGAACCGATCGGTGCGATGTCCGATACGGTCAAAGTCGATCTGGTTTCGGCCACGAAAACCGGTTCTCACGGTTATCAATTAGAAGATGGGGCCGTCGTCTACGTCGAGAAGCGAGATCCCGAACCGCTGCACGTTCTCGGACTTGTCCAGCGTCCTGGGCGTTTCGAATTTCCGATTTCCGAGGAATTGCGAGTTGTCGAAGCCGTTGCATTAGCCGGCGGGGTGAGTTCGCTGGCCGCCAACAAAGTCTATGTGATCCGTCGCAAACCGGGGAGTTTGAGCCGCACCGTTGACCCGGAACATCCTGATCAAGTCGAGACCTTTATCATTCATGTCAGTTTGGCGAATGCCAAACAAAAATCCGAATCCAATATCCGACTACAGCCTGGTGATGTGGTGAGCGTTGAACAAACACCGCTGACAATCATGGTCGATTTGCTCAAACGCGTGGGAATGAATTTGGGTGGCTCGATACCAATCACAGGAACACCGTTGTTCTAAACAGCTTTCGTGAATCGAGACCTCGGTGAGCTGTTTACAGCGAGTTGCTTACAGTGAGCTCAGATTTCGTTGAGATCCAAGATTCAAGACTCGGTGGTCTTTCCGACCTTGCGGATGACAAAGTGTCCGCTGAATTGCACTTTATTTCGCATTGGCTCTTTCGAATGAATACAAACGAACGACTGACATCGGATCTGGATTCGACCGCCAATGGACCGAATCTTCTCGGTGAAGCCGTTCGTTTTCTGCAGGTGATTCGGCGTAAATTACCGACGCTGCTGGTCTGCACGATCCTCGGAGGGGTCATTGGAACCGCATGGTATGTGACCGCGACTCGCAAATATGAATCCGTCTCGGAAATCATGGTTTTGAAGACTGACGGGAACGTACTGGATACGACAAATCAGTCGAACCAACGTTCGATTCAAGACATTATGCCGACGTACCAAAAGGTCTTGACCAGTGATCGTGTGCTCGAGGGAGCGATCACTCGACTACCGAATGCTCATCGGATCGATCTCAAGGGGACACCCAAGTCTCGCTGGACAGCGGTGCTGAAAAAAAATCTCACGGTGTCATCGACCCGTTTAACCAACATGATTCAGGTACGCTACGTCTCCAAAAATGCCAAGACGGCAAAATTGGTTGTTGATGCGATTGTTGCAGCCTACCTGGAATATATGAACGAGATTCACAAAGGGAACTCGAAGGAAAGTATGGTCCTCTTGAATCGTGAAAAGGCCCAAAGTGAAGTGGCCATTCGCAATAAAGAGACGGATCTGCTGGGATTGAAGCGTGATTCGGGAATTTTGCTGCATGGCAATGACAAGAATTCCCATGTGATCATCGAACAAACAGTAAAACTGAATGACGCACTGATTGAAGCGCAGAAGAAAACGCTCGAATCCCGCGCCTTACTCATTTCCGTTCAGCACGCCTTGGCAGAAGGGAATGATATTCAGCCCTATTTGCAGCAGGCGGCAGGTGACATTTCACGAGAATTCCTGCTCCAGGAACTGGGTGTCGGAGCCAACGATGCCTACACCGTTGCCAAGCATCAGGATGAATTACTTCAAGATCAAGCCGAGTTGCAAAACCGCCTGATGACCCTCGGTCCAAAACATCCCACCATTCGCCAACTGGAAGACCGAATTCAGCAGACCCAGACATGGCTCAGCGAACGTCGGCATGTTGTCTCGTCCGCAATGAAAGACGTACGCGAACGGGAACTTGGTCCCAAGCTACTGGAAATGGTGAAGCAACGTCTGTATCAGGCGGGTGCTCACGAGCAGGCGATTCGAGAAGATTTTGAAATCATTCGCAGTCAAGCCTTAAGCCTCAATGGCCAAATGGCTCAGATTGATATCATGGAAATGGACCTGAAACGGATGCGATTGTATTACGATTTGATTCTTGAGCAAATGAAGAAGATCGATATTGGCGCCGACTCGGGATTAAAGATTAGCGTTCCCACCGTTGCGAAGGTGGTCCCCTCGGCGGTGGCCCCCAAAATTTCGACGACGGTTTTCCTTTGCACGCTCTTCGGACTCATGTCAGGGATGGCAATTATCTATGTGATCGATGTCCTGGATGATCGGTTCCGCTCACCCGATGAACTTCAAACTCAACTCGGCTTGCCGATGTTGGCGATGATCCGTGAAATGGAGGCCCTGGACGGGTCAGGTCTGGATGCGATCGTCACCTATGCCAAACCCGATTCTCTCGAAGCCGAGTCTTTCCGAACCCTCCGCAGTTCGATCACATTCTCGACCAGTAATACGCAACGACTCGTAATGACCAGCACCGAACCGGGGGATGGAAAAACCACAACACTCGCAAATCTCTCGGTTGCCTTCGCTCAGGCCAAAAAGAAGACATTGCTGATCGATGCAGACCTCCGACGTCCGGGGATGACGCAACTTCTGGAGCTGAAGGGCCCGCGTGGACTGTCACAGATCCTCCGTGAAACAACTCCGGTGGCAGAATGCTGTCTCGAAAATATTTTCAATCTCGGTATCGAGAATCTGGATGTCATGCCGTCCGGTTCTCGCCCCGCAAACCCCTCGGAATTACTCGCCAGCGATCGATTTAATGACATTCTCGCGTGGGCGGAATCGGCTTATGACCAGATCCTGATTGATGCGCCACCAGTCTTGGCTGTCACCGATCCGGCGATTATCGGGCGTCTTGTCGATGGTGCCGTGGTTGTGATTCGTCCCGACAAGAATCGTCGTAAATTAGTTCTGCGGGCTGTGGAATCCTTCCGCATGTCTGGTGTCGAGGTAATCGGAATTGTGGCCAATCATATTGGCAGTAAAAGCAATAGCGAATATGGGTACGGATACGGTTATAGCTATGGCTACGGGCACGATGATCGATCGGACACCACGACCGAGGCGACCGATGACGAATATGAAGTCAAGACGCCGATGGCGGCTTGAAATCGGTTCGTCAGGGCCCCGCGTGGCCTACGTATCGGGGTCACTTGCTTCTGCTCCGATCCGTGATCGTAATGACAGACCTAACATCCACACACCAGCGCATCACGCGGTCTTCCGTGCTGTTTTAGCGGTGGAATTCTGCAATTCTTCCAGGACCATGATCAGCAGTTGCGGTTTGGTTTTCCGAGCAAATGCATCACACTCCAACGGAAATGGCTCGCTCTGATCTGTACCCTGCAAACCAATCAACTTCACCGACGAGGTTCTGCGGGCCTGCTCGATTTTTGCCGCTGCTTCCTGTGTGAGTTCTGCGGTCAGGAAAATCGCAGGGTAACAAGCAAGCGACTCGATGGTCATCCCCAGGAAATCGCTCGCCATCGGAGCCACCGATTCCACCTCATATCCCGCCGATTGCAAGGCCAGTTGGATCAGATGCCGATAAAACAGGGAACCCTCAACCACCAGAATTCGATTCAAGGGGACTGCAGTACTCGTCCGCGCGATCGCAGTGCTCGCCGATTCCACTTCGGGTGGTAAACTTGCATTTTGAACGAGCAAGCCCCTGGTTTCTGGCCTCAAGTCCAGCTGTGGTTGTCGCGGGAAAACCGCTTTGTTCTGGGCGATCCGCAAGAATTCCCCGGACGGCTCGCTGTGCGACACCCGTGTGGGCTCAGTCAATTTCAGTCGCTGTGGAATCGATTCGAGATCAACTGGGGGTGGGACTGGAATCTCGCGGACGGCAAAAACGTCGATCGTTTTTTGAGGCGTCTGACTGTTCGTGACGGATTGCTCATGCAGGGGATGATGCTCG
>CAMBQP010000032.1 GCA_945869955.1 Schlesneria paludicola DSM 18645 | reverse complement strand
TCCCACGAACTCGAAGTTCCCAGGCATGACGATCTACAAGCCGATGATCGCAACCAGGCATCTTGTCGCGATCGATTGACGCTTACGGAAACTGTTCCATCATCACATTATTGCTCGGATTTTCAAGATACTAGGCACCGCGGACGGAGGCAGTCCCCGTTTCGTATTACTAAACATCTATGAGAAATACCAATACGAAAAATAAGCACCAGAGGCGATCGAAGCCATCGAATAGCCCCTAACACTCTCCTCGGAGTACCGGGGCGAATACGAAACGGGGACAGGCACCGCGGACGGAGCCAGTCCCCGTTTCGTATTCGCAGCTCCGCCAGCGGCAAAAGCAGCGACTCGATAAACACCCGCACGGCACATGTCCTCTCAACCAAAAGCTCAGGAGGTATTTCGGATATTCGTTTCATGCCACAGGATGGCTCAGGGTTTCCTTGCGGATAATACGCCACAGTGAATCAGCGTCGGCTCGACGTTTCCGGGGACCAGCCCTGCTCGGCTCACCCAATTCCGATATTCGCCCGCGCTGTATGCGCGACCTTCGGTCAGAGTGAATAATGCTGCCGAGTAGAGCGCGATCGGCAGTGGTCCGTCGTGCTCGTCATTCAAAAAAACATCGTGGATAAATAATCGCCCACCAGGGTTGAGCGACTCAGCACAGGTTGTGACCAGTTGCTGGCAGGCAGGTTCATCCCAATCGTGCAGAATATTCGAAAGGAGAATGGCGTCGGCGGTGGGCAACTTATCGGCGAACATATCCCCTTCTTGAAGTTCCAGTCGATCCGAGACCCCATATTGGATCCCGAATTCGGCAGCCACTTTCAGGACTTCTGGTCGATCAAAAATGATCGCCCGGAGTCGTGGAGACTTGAGCAGACAAGCAATGCTGTAGATCCCCGTGCCGCCACCGACATCGAGCAGTGTTCCGGTGTCGAGATCGACACGTTCCGCGAGTGCGGGGGCCACATTTTTTGCTCGGCCGGCGAGTGCCAAAGTCAGTCGCCGTGCCGAGGCTTCCTGGTCCATGGCCGAATCGAGTCCCTCACGATAAATAAATGCGGCCCCTGGATCGGCCTCGACGGCGCGGGCGGGCGAGTTTGACCTCAAGCGGTTGACCATTTCGACGACGCCGGGGCTTTCCGCGGCCAATCCAATGTAATCCCCCACAAATCCGTGGCCACGGGAAGCCAGATGTTCCTGGGCGAGTTCAGTCAGTTGATACGCTTCGGACTCATTCCGTTCGAGCAATTTCATGGCGCGAAGAGCGGTTAATAAGACGATGGCGGGTCGTCGCTGCAGTTGCAATTCCTGCCGAAGTTCATCGAAGGTCATGGGACGCGGGCTGAGTCGGTCGAAGAGCTGAAAGTGGCTGACCGCTGCGGTGAGCAGTTCACTCCCATAGTTACCGCGAAAGTTTTCGAAGAGAGAGGTGGGATCCGTGGCAGGCGAAGCAAGCGGCGTCATGGCGGGGACTCTCAGCAAAGTTGCGGAATGAGAAATTGTGGGTTGAAACGTGGAGTTAATGGTCTGGTTAGACATCTTATCCGATTGAGACCGGCAAAATCTGCCGGCAGGGACCGGATATGGGAGACGAAAGTCGCGTACAGTCCTGGATTTTCATGCAAGATCGTCAGAATCGGTACAAATTGTCTCATTGGTAACAACGACAAACGCCGAATAACGAGGAGACGCGATAGTTCCGTCACCGTCCGCGCATGAAGAGCGAACGGAAGAGCAGAGTGAGAAAGTCGAACTTGGTCTGACTTTCTGCTAAAAAAATGCGGATCACGGATCCTGCTGGAGAGAGACGTCCATGCAACGTGTGAACATTGGTCTCGTGTGCCTGTCGTGGCTTTTTTGGGCCAGCGCAGTCTCCGCGCAAACGGCGGTTGACCCCACTTCTGATGCCGGCATTGCCGCCGTTCAGAACTACAGTGGCAGTGGGCTCCTACAGGGAACCTACTTTGACATCCGTCACCAGACGGGTGACGGAGTCGGCTACCGGGATAGTTTCAGCCAAATCGGCGGTTTTACGCCGTTCTGGCTGAACGAGGATTCGTTCATCGCACCGAATTCGCGATTGATCATCACCAATAGCACGCAGATTGGCGTGAACGCGGGGTTGGTCGGTCGCCGGTATGTCGAGGGTCTGGACCGAATCTTCGGTCTGTATGGCTACTACGACAACGATCAGAACTCGCTCAACTCTCGTTACAGCCAGTTCACCGTCGGTGCCGAAACGCTCGGTTCCTGGTGGGACCTGCGTGGTAACGGTTACTTCCTGAACGGGGTGCAGGACAACTTCGTCAGCGCTCTGGGGGTTGGTGGTAACCCCTACTACACAGGAAATCAAATCTCGTTCCTGGGTACGCAGCTGCGTGACCAGGCGATGAGTGGTGGAGATGTCGAATTTGGCGTCCCTGTCTCGGCCAATGCGCAATGGTTACGAGCCTATTCAGGTGTTTACGGGTACCGAACAACCGAGCAAAACACGTTCGGGTATCGCGGCCGAGTGGAAGCGATGGTCAGTAACGACTTGACCCTCGGCGTGATGGTATCTCAAGACCGGTTGTGGGGTACGAACATCAACGCCACGGTCGATTTCAAATTTTCGGGGTTCCAGCCGACCCGCTACTTCCCCAACCTGTCCACGCGTGACCGGATGCTGAGCCCGGTCCAGCGTAACTGGCGTATCGCGACACACACCTACACGCAGAATGTGGATGTGGCCGCCATCAATCCACTCACCAATCAGCCGTATTTCATCACTCATGTGGACAACAGTACTGCTGCAGGTGGTAATGGAACCATTGAACGTCCATTCAACTACTTGCCAAATAGTGCTCCTGGCAACATCATTCTTGTCCACCGAGGGAATTCGAGTGCCGCCAATCCTGTGATGGGCTCGATCGCGCTGTCAGACAATCAACGCCTGCTCGGCGACGGAACGCTCTCGACGGTTGACCTGTATGCTCGCTACGGAAACGGGACTGTATTTGGCAACTACAATCTGCCTGAAACCAGCAACTCGGGAATCTATCCCTTCGTCAGCAGTGCGGGAAACATCGTCACCCTGGCGAACTACAACGAAGTGGCTGGGTTGAATCTGCTGAATGCGGGTGGCAGTGCCATCACGAACACCGCAGCGGGGTCGCACAACTTCCTGCTCAGAAACCTGGAAATTGGTGGAAATGCGGGGAGCGGTATCTCGCTGGCGAACGCCTCGGGTGTGGGAATTATTCGTGACATCAACGTCGGGACCACTAATCGCCTGAATCCGTTCGGTTTCGGACAGAACGCCGGTGGCGGAATCAAGATCAACTCGGCAGGACCAGGTCTCGACCTTGCCATGACGAACGTCAGTATGAACGCCAATCCTGCGAAGCCACAGCCGTTTGGCGTGAAATTGATTGCGGACGGTGCCTACCTGAACGTCAACATGAACAATGTGATTGCTAATGGGAATGGTTCGGGGATTCAGTTGAGTGAAACCAGCCAGCAGTTGACCGCGACCATGAATCTGGTTCGTGCGAACAACAATGCGGCCACAGGGATTCAGGTGAGTGGGACAGGTGGTTCCATCAATCTCAATATGAACAACGTGGCCGCGATGAATAATGGTGGGAACAACCTGCAAATCGGCACACAAGCGATGCCCATTTTGACTTCGACGGTCGGTATCGTCGCCACCGAGACCAATTTCAGTAACAGCCTCGGTGGATCGGGGATCGTCATCAGTCAGTCGGGTGGTTTTGGGACGATTGACTTGTCGAACTCGATTGTGACCGGCAATGCCGTCGATGGCTTGGGAATTTTTGGATCGAATAACTCGCTGATGAACGCGAACGTGCGTGACAGCCAGTTCCAGGGAAATTTCCGAGACGCCTTCCATGTGGAAGGGTTGAGTGCCTCAACGGTCAATCTGTTCGTGGACCCCACCAACGCCTCGCAGAGTGGTCGTGACGGTCTGTACTTCAATATGAACGGCGATTCACTTTTGAATGTGATGTTCCTGAACAACAACCTGAACAACAGTGGTCGAAGCATGGTCCACGGTGAACTGTCTCAGTTTGCGGTGGCAAACTTGTTCTTCGATGGGACCACGGGGGCCAACTCAGGAGGTGATGGATTCTACTTGAATGCCAGTGGCCAATCGTTTGCGAACATGGAAATCAACCATGGAACCCTGGCCAATAGCGGTAGCCTGATTGGTGGTTCCAGTGCCTTTAACATCGTCTCTGATAATTCCACGGTCAATCTGATGTCGAATATGACAAAGGGGAATAATATCAATCCCTTGGGAACCGTGGCGAATCAGGCTTACGGGCTAACACTGGACCTGAAAAACGCCAGTGTTTTCACGGGAAACATTTATAACAGCGATTTGTCAGATACCTTGGTGGATGCGATCAAGGTCAATGCGACAACGGGTTCGGATGCGACTTTAACGTTGATCAATACCTCGGGAAACCGTAGTGGTTTTGATGGCTTCGTCGCGAACGTCGATTACGCTACGTTGACCACGAACTTTACGAACAGCGGCTTGGGAAACAGTGGTCGCGACGGGATGAATTTCCATGTCAGCAATGGTGGCCTGCTGAACTCGACGTTCAACAGTAGCAACCTGAACCTGAGTGGACGCCAGGGGATTTATGGCGATGTCAGCGGGACGAACTCGGTCGCCTCGATCAATCTGTTGGGTGGCAGTGTGATCAATGGGAGCGGACAGAACGGTGTTAATTTCTTCGTCGATGCAGGACTCTTGAATCTGACCGCCTACAGCTCGTCGATCTCGACCAGTGGGTTGGGTGGAGCGAACGGGAGCGGTGTGCTGGGTGTCATCAACAACGGGGGAGCCGCCCGACTCGATTTCGCGAATACGGCGATCAACAACAATCGCGACAATGGCGTATTTGTGACGACGAACACCGGATCGACCATCGAAGCATCGTTTAACTTGGGTACGGTGAACAATAACGGCCGAACGCTCATCACGCCCCGTGGTAATGATGGTATCCGGCTGAATATGAATGGGTCTCCTTTTAGCTCGTTGCAGGTCTACAATGGCGCCACGATCACCGGTAACGGGAACGACGGGATTTCTCTGTTGGCAACGAATGGTACGAACTTCGATGGTACGATTGGGACCGATCTGTTTGGAGTCAAGGGTAGTAGAACCGCGACCATCCTGAATAACGGGACGGCCCCTCCCCCGTTCACCGGAACCCGTGCCGGGGTCGATGCAACTTCGCAATCGGGAGCGAATCTGAATCTGATTCTGGACGGAGTCACCGTTGGCAACTCGCTTCCATTCGGGTCACAACAATCGGGTTTGCTGTTCAACGCGAACAGCGGGGGTCAGTTGAACGCCACGGTCATTTCCAGTGCGCTCAACAACAATGCCTCGGATGCCATTAACGGTTCGGTAACCGGGCCTGGGTCGATCGCAAACCTATCGCTGCTCAATGTGAACGGCAACAGCAGCGGTGCAACCGGAGCGTTGTTTAACGTCAACGCCGGCGGTCAACTGAATGTGGATGGTTCGGTGAACACCTCGTTCTCACAAAGTGGTGGTTCTGGCTTGCTGGTCCAAGTTGATGGAGCCGGTAGCGTTGCGAATTTCGACTTAACTTCTGTGAAGCTGGATGGAAATGGAACCTTCTTCGGTGGACAGGGCTTTAACGGACTCGCCACCGGGGGCGGAACGTTGAATGCGTGTCTCGATATTTCCTCACTGCAGAGCAATGCGAACGGCGGAATTCAGCTTGCCACAGTCAATCCGAACTCAACCATCAACTTTAATGTTGCGGGTTCAACGGTGAATTCCAACGGGAGTGAAGGCTTGTCGATTCGGGTCTTCGACCAGGGGACGGTCAACTATCGATCGCAAGGTTCCAGCTATAACGGCAACGGAGCGAACGGTGTGTTGAGCGGTGTCAATGTCGCGGCCATCGGCAATGGTGGACTTGATTCTGCGATCGCTCGTCTGCTCTTTAGCGGAGACACGATTGATGGAAACACAGGTCACGGGATCCTGCTCAACGCAGAGAATGGGGCCACGATGACCACGGTCATTGAAAACGGGGTTTCGGCCTCGAACAATGGTGGGTTTGGGGTTCTGACACAAGCGAGTGGTGCGAACACCAGTTTCAATCTGCTCATGAACGGTGCGAATAACTTTGCGACCAATGGGGTTGGCCCGATCAGTCCGTTTATCTTCGCTAACATGAGTCAGGTCGTGCTGGACATTACGGGATCATTCAACAACAGCACGGCTGATGGGGTCAAAGTGGACCTGCAGAACATTCAGAATGCGGTGGTTGCGATCGAGGGACCTGGGACAATTAACTCGAGTGCTCTCAATGGAATCAATGTCAGCCTGAAAGACGTGGCGAATGGGTCGGTGATGGTTCGAGGGATAACCACGATCAACAACAGTGGGCTTGATGCAATCCGGATTGCGTTCGACAACGTCAATAATGGCTCGATCGCGATTCTCGGCCCCACGACGATCAGTAATAGCGGTGCTGATGCGATCAATCTGTCTGTTATCAACTCGAATCTGGTTGATGGCCTTGTCTTCGGTGGCAGCGGGTTGGAAGTGCTGACTCTGACAGATAACCTGGCGACACCTCTCAATGGTTGTCTACCAGTACCAGTCCACTTTACGCTCAATGAAACCGGACTCGTCTCAGCACAGGCTTTGACGATCAACGGTATGATCGCCGACACGTCGAGAAACACGGGTGTGAGCATCCTGGCGACGAATTCCACGATTCAAACGATGAATATCGTGAACAACACGATTGTGAACTCGCTTGGTCAAGCGGTTGGTACAGGTGATGGGATTCACTTTGACTTGACCTCAACACCCGTCCAAACGCTGACCTTTACGGGTAATCAGGTCGGTGGTTCCGAGCTGAATGGTGTGAATTTTGATTTGAATGCCTCGCCAATCGGTTCGCTTGCGATTGTCAACAATAACATTGGTACGATTCAAGGGGGCGGTTCGGTCATCGGTGACACCCTGCCAATCATCCTGCCAGGATTTAATGCGAATACATTGCCGGGGAACGATGATGGATCGACCGGCCTGACCCCGCTGGGATTCAACGCGAATTTCTTCGGAACGACGTACAACAATGCCTATGTCAACAATAACGGTAACATCACCTTTGATGACCCGCTCGGATCCTTTACCCCATTCAACTTGTTGTCGACGGCAACTCCGATCATTGCTCCTTTCTTCGCGGATATCGATACGCGATCGGGTAATCCCGTGACCTACGGACCAGGATCTGTTGCGGGTCGCACGGCCTTCGGTGTCAATTGGCTGGATGTGCGACATTACGATTCCTCGGGAGGTGGTTCGAATGGGCTCCCCACCAATACCTTCCAGTTGGTGATGATCGACCGATCGGACATCGCCCCGGGGGACTTTGACTTTGAATTTAACTACCAGCAGATCCAATGGGAATCGGGAGAAGCCAGCGGGAGTGATTCGGCTGGGCTGGGTGGATCCTCGGCACGGGCTGGATATTCGAATGGGGTCAACGCCGCGTATGAAATTGCTGGATCAGCAGTCAACGGTGCATTCCTTGACAGCGGACCTTCCTCCACGTCTCTCGTTCAGAACAGTCTGAACAGCATCCATGACGGACGCTATGCGTTCTTCGTACGGGGAGGGGTCGTTGGAGGGAGTTCTCCGAATGGTGGCGATGGGATTCGTTTGAATGCGATCAATGGTTCGACGATCAGCGAATTCAATGTGAATTCCAACGTGATTGCGAACTCGGGTCAAAATGGTGTTGAATTGTTGCTCTCAAACTCGGATCTGATCAATCCGGTCTTTGCGAATAACACGATCAACAACAACACCGGTGACGGGATTCGCCTGGTCAACCCGATTACACCAGCGGGGACAATTTCCACCGTCTTCGATAACAACACGATTACCAATAATGCCGGTACAGGTGTGAATCTGTCGCTCGTTAACGGACAGCAGAATCTCCTCGCCAGTTTCTCCTCGAACACAATCAGTAATAACGCAGGCGGCCCCGGTGTCAATATCCGCCTTGCTGATAACCGTAATACAACGGGTGGATTTGATAGTAACAAGATCAACAACAACGGCGCCCAGGGTGTGAACTTTAATATGGGTTTGAATGGCCGGATCACCAGCAACTTCACGAATAACACGATCACCGGCAACAATAACGAAGGGGTGAACCTGGCTCTCAACACCGGTGGCCGGTACGAAGGGGCCCAGTTCTATGGCAATACGGTCTCCAACAACCGTGGGATGGGTGTGAGACTGACTGCTCCTGATCAATCGTCTTACCTGTTGAATCTGGGAGATTCGACAAAAACCGCCAACACCTTTAATGCCAACGTGGATGCCGGGGTCGGTATCAACATGACCGGAACGGCCAATGGCAACCTGCAGGTGCAGAACTCGACGTTTAGCAACACGACGAATGGCGCAGACATCAACTTCAATGGTGATGGCCTGGCGATCCGCATGAACAACACCGCGACCTTGAATAATTCCACGATTGGTAACTTCAATGCGGTGAATTCTGCGGCTACTAACGATACGACCTTCTCGAACAATGCAGGAAACGGGTTGGGCATCCTCGCCCAGGGGAACTCGACCATGCAAAATCTGCTGGTGACCAACGTCAACTCGACCGGAAACATCGGTGACGGGATCAACATCTTCCGGTTGGGCAATCCGATCTTCAATAATACAACCATTCAGAACAGCCAGATCCGCACGAATACGCGAGGTATCAATCTGATTGCTGGGAATGCCTTGTGGGAGGATGAATATGCCATCAACAACAACCAGATCGTGCAGAACCGTAGCGATGGGATTCTGCTCGACGTGCGGTTCGACGCTCAGATCGTTGCCGACATCGGCAGCAACTTGATTGATCGAAACGGGGGCGACGGGATCCACCTGATTGAACAGCAGAATGCCTCCTCGGACAATCGACTTGTGAGCGGAACCTGGACACTGAACGATATCACAAACAACGGGCTCAACGGTATCGAAATCACCGCTCGCAGTAACATTAACATTGGTGCCAGTACCACGCAGGTGGATAACGTCATCGCCAATAACGGCCTTAACGGAATCTTGATCACCGGTGTGAATGCTGCCTCCACCACCGTTATTCAAGGAAACGTGATTAACACGAACGGGGCTGACGGGATCCGCGTCCGTGCGACATCCAACGTGGTCACCATGGATTCGAACACGATCGAATCCAATACGGGTGACGGGATTGACCTGTCAGGAGTCTATGGTGCTCGATTGATTTCCTCGATCGACAACAGCTCGATCCGCTTCAACCAGGGTGATGGTATCAAGATCAATAGTACTGGCCAGGCGGATACCGGTGCACCGTTTAACGTGACCATTGGTGCCAACAATCCGAATGGGAATAATATCTCTGATAACATCGGACACGGGATTACAATCTTAAACCAGGGTGATGGGAATGCCAGCATCACCGTGAATAACAACCTGATCAACCGCAACGGGTTGCAAGGTGTCTATGTTGTGAATACCGCCTCGGGAACCCAAACCCAGGATAGTACAACCAATGTTAATGCAGATGGTAGTGTCTTCGACATCACCCAGATGCGGTTTGCGATGGACAATAATACCGTGTTTGATAACGGTTTCCGAGCAATTGGTGCCAACTTCTCGGATACGACCGGTTTGTACTTGCGAGTGGGAACGAATGGTGCTTCAACCGCGATCAATGATGCGGGTGGATTCGCCAGTAACGCCAGCACGATCACCAGCACCTCTGGTGCAAGTCTGACGGGTCGAGGGGGTGTGCTGGCACTCGTCACGAATAACACCTTCGGGGGAAATGCGGGGCACGATGTGGCCTTCCAAGGATTCACCTCGACCGTCGCCCCAACGACCGGAGCGGATGGGAACTGGACCGACGGAAACGAATCGCCACCTGACCCCACCAACGATATCTTCGATCCAAGCGGATACCAAACCGACCCGCTGGCTCGATTGGACCTGCAGTTCGTTCGTAACAATGGTCAGGATGCCAATGTTTCTCGATCCGGAGCCAGCTATCAATCGACCGATCCCATCTGGAAATCACGTATCGGTTTTGATCCCGCCGTCGCCAGTCCGCCAGGTCCATTCACGGATGCCAGCCGCATCCGCAATGCCCAACGACAGGCCTCCAATTCGGCACCATTCAATCAACCCGGATTCAGCTCACCATTTGGCGGTTCATTCTTCCTCTATCCCGGTGTCGGAGGCAGCACCTTCCGAGTCTCCTCGGATTCGGACTTCAACAATGTGCTCAACCCCAACACCAACAACTTCCTGGCGAACGATCAGTTCACCACCGCCATACCGCTCGGATTTGTCTTCGGCGAACGTTCATTCGTCTGGACAACCAACCTGGCACCTTGATCCCGCGATCATGAGTTGACTCATCGGTTCCGCACAACAGGCCACCTCGAAATTTCGAGTTGGCCTGTTTCTTTCTCAGTGGAAACTCGACCTGGAATCACTTCCCGATTTGCCCGCGGCGTCGCCGATCATCGAGACCCGTATTGGATCAATCACACCGTCGAGCCATTCATTCGACAACGTGTCGATGGCCTGTGTCGGGGATATGAAGATCTGCATGATCACGACGACCTGCGTCACGCTTCATCGCCTGATCGGTGCAAAACTCGATCCCACTGACCCATTCAGCCGCATCAGGAGAGACTCGCCCACGAACATCTCACCCCACCAAAACGGCAGCGAGCGAGCTGCCATCGAGGGTGAAAGCAATGTCAAAAACGGACCTTCCGATGCCAAAAATCGCATCTCGATTCGATGAAATCAGGGGCGTGGCACAATCTTGATGTTCCGGTACCAGCAATCACTCCCATGGTCCTGCAGGCCGAAATAGCCTTTACGGGGATGCAATTTATAGGCAACATCAAACTTGTGTGCCGTCCCGTCGGCCCGCTTATTCGGTTCGGGCCATTCGTCAAAGTCAATCCGATTGACCTTTTGGCCATTGATTTCGATTTCCAGCAGATTTCGATCACTGGTGATCACCAGATGATTCCATTGGCCCACGGGCTTCATGGCGTTCAGCTTGGGTTTCACGAGATCATAAATCGCTCCGGTATCATGAAACCCTGCGGAACTGGTGTCATCAATGGCAACCTCAATTCCGTTAAAACCGACGTCCTTTCCGGGACGCGGAGTCAGCGGAAAGGTTCTTACGAAAACACCACTGTTACACTTCGGCGAAATTTTGAAATCCAGCGCCAGTTGATAGTTTTCCCAGACCTTTTCATGAACCAACATATAATCACACGGATGGGGGTTCAGGCTTCCATTCTGTACGTGCGATTGATCGAGCGGTTTTTCTTTGGGCGACATCCAGCCTTTGGTCGTCTTGCCGTCAAACAGCAGCTGCCAGCCTTCCTGACGTTCCTGTTCCGAGAGCACATTTTCTTCTGCCAAGGCCGATATGCGAGCAACCCCCAATAACAACAGCAGCAGGGCAATTCGAGGTGATTTCATGAGGGAACTCCTGGAGAGCAGCTTGGACTCAATGATTTGAGACAAATACAAAATCGGGATCGAACGTTTCTCGTAGATCTGCAGCAACCGGCTTGCCGGATCGAATTGATCACCGATCAGATGACCGCAGCCACCAGAGGACCAGAGCTATCACGGCGACCAGAGCGATTACAGTGGTCACAGCGACCACCCTTTGCGGTACTCGGTCTTCACGAACTGATTCAACTCCGGTGCATTCTTGACTTTCAGGTTTTGGCTGTCCCATTCCAACCGACGACCGGGTGCCCGCAAAGAGAGCACTCCCAGCAAAACCGTTTCGGTCATGGGACCGGCATAGTCAAAGTTGTCGACCGGTCGCTTACCCCCTCGGCAGGCCTGATACCATTCTTCATAGTGCCCCGGTGATCGTTCCATGACCTTCGGCACCGCCTGGGCGAGTTCCTGCAACGAACCGGGCAACAGTTGCGGCATCCCACCATGGGACGAATGAAACATCTTGCCGCGACTACCGACATACAGCACCCCGTTGTCTGGCAATCGTTGTCCGCCCGTCATTTCGATCGGCGTTGGGGGCATTAATCCCCCGTCGTACCAAGTCATTCTCACGGGTGGAAGATTCCCCCGTGCTGGAAACTCATAGGTGATGATGGCAGCAATCGGGTAGCTATCAAAGTTCGGCTGATTATTCACCAGCACCGAACCATCCAAAGTGGTTCGAGATTCCACAGAGGTGGGAGCCCCCAGATTCAGTCCCCACACAGGATGATCAATGATATGACAACCCATATCGCCGAGCGCCCCGGTACCAAAATCCCACCATCCGCGCCAGTTATGCGGAGCGTAAGCGGGGCTGTATGGCCGGTCTTGCGCGGGGCCGAGCCAGAGATTCCAGTCCAGCGTTGGGGGGACAGCCGGGGTTTCTGTTGGTCGACCAATCCCCTGCTTCCATAACTTTCCGGCTCGATCAGACCAGACATGAACTTCTCTGATTTCTCCGAGAATTCCCGCCTGGATCCACTCGTTCGTCAGTCGAGATCCCTCTGACGCATGACCTTGATTCCCCATCGAAGTCACCACGCCGGCCTGCTTGGCCGCTTTGGTCAGTTCCCGGCATTCATGGAGCGTATGTGTCAAAGGCTTTTGTACATAAACATGCTTCCCCACTTTAATCGCCGCCATCGCAGCCACTCCATGAATGTGATCGGGTGTCCCCACCGTGACCGCATCGATATTTCTCGCTTCCCGATCCAGCATCTCTCGAAAATCTTTGTATCGCCTTGCGTGGGGGTGTGCCTGAAATGTTCCCGCCGCACGGGTCTCATCCACGTCACAAAGTGCAATAAAGTTGGCTCCGAGCTTGGTGAAAGTGGCAATGTCACCACCTCCCATCCCCCCGCAACCGATCCCGGCGATATTGGGACGTTCAGAGGGTGCGGTTTGACCAGGCCCTCCCAAGACGTGGCGTGGAACAATGGTGAAACTGAATACGGACGAAGCCGCCAGTGCCGTCGTTGACAAAAAATTGCGACGCGAGGTTGAGTGGGGTTTCTGCGGTTTCGTGGGTGGCGTGACCGGAGTGCTGGTCATGGTAGCTCCAAATTTTCGAGAGGATTTATCGGTTTTTTTCAAATAACGATTGTGTCTTGACGATCGCTCCGTGCTCGGGAAACGTATGAAACGCATAAACCAGAAAGCTGCCACGCCCCTTCTCGGCCCGAATCAAACTGAGTGGACCTGGCAATAACCGATTGACTGCGGGAAGCCGCGAGGACAAGTCAGCTCGACACAGATCCTGTTCGAGTTCTTCATTCATTCGCAAAAAGACATCCAAATGCAAGCGTTCGAGCTGGCAGCTCATGTCATACCGCAGCCCGGAAGGAAAGACGGCGGATTCCGTTCGATAACCCCGCAATCGATAGTCTACGAAACGACCATGCACAGGGAATGTTTCCCGATGGTCGACGATGACTTCGGTGAGTGAATCCGTGCCAGAATGCAGTGACAACAGATGCCCCGAAGCATTGAGCTGCAGCTCGAGCTTCATCCCGGAAGAGTTGAGCGTCAGACTGCAGTGGCGATCACACAGCTCGGGATGCAAAAAACGTTGGTAAGACAAAATCGTCAGGTTGGAAACATCAGGTCGAATCGACTGTACGGCCATGAAACTCTCCGGCAAATCCATGCTTGCGAGGGTGAGTACGAAACGTGGCCCTCCCAACACGTGGTGATATAATTACCGCTCAGAGATTCGGTCACGGTGTGAACAAATCTCTGAGCGGCAATTCTCATTTCAGCCAGAGGCTTCAAGCCTTTGATTCTGGTTTCAGGATTCCCGATTCAAATTTGGAGGCTCTGCAATTCTGACTGGCCCTTACGATGACAGAAATCCCCAAAGGATTCACCCGTCAGCCGGTTGGCTTTGTAAAATCGCAGGGCGACTGCCAAAGTCGAGACGATTTCCGCTTGCGGAACCGCGTCTTGATAGATATACGCGAGTCGCGTCCCCTGGGCATTCCCCCCCAGGTAAATGGTGTATTTACCCAAGGCACCTCCGACCCCTGCCTGCTTGCCAACCAGCCCGATATCGGGTGTGTAGGGGCGAGCACATCCGTTCGGACATCCCGTCATATGCACAGCGATCCGGTCGTGTTGAAGACCAAGCTTCGCCATTTCAAGATCCAGCTCGTCGATGATCCCTGGCAAGGCTCGTTCCGATTCGGTGATTGACAATCCGCAAGTGGGAAAGGCAGGACAGGCGATGGAATAGCGTCGCAGCAGGGTCAATTCATGATCCTGCTTGATACCGTGATCGGAGAGAATGCGGATAATCTCGGGCTTGTCCGCCGGTTTGATGTCACAAAGAATCACCGACTGCAGTGCCGTCAGTCGTGTGGTCATCCCATACTTCTGCAGCAATGTTCTCAATCCGGTCTTCATACGCAGTGCCCCGTCATCCTTGATCCGGCCGCACTCAATATTAATACCGAGGAACAGTAAGCCATCCCCCTGTTCGTGCCAGCCAATATGATCATCGACATCGGTGACATCGACAGGATTCGGTTCGGGAAGCGTCTGGCCGTAATATTCTTCGACTTTGGACTTGAACCAGGCCAGTCCATGGTTGTGAATTGTGTATTTCAGTCGAGCCACTTTGCGATCTTCACGGTTACCAAAATCTCGTTGAACTTTCACAATCGCTTCTGCGACGCCGACGACTTGTTCGGGTGTGACAAACGCCATCCGTTTCGCAATCGCCACAAAGGTTTTTTCGGCACTGGGGGTCTTCCCCTGCCCTCCACCAACCAGCACGTTATATCCCAGAATTCGGTCCCCTTCGACCACGGCCAGAAAGCCAAGGTCCTGGGTGTAAATATCGATGCAATTGTCCTCGGGTAAGGCAATCGCGGTCTTGAATTTTCGGGGCAGATAAACCGTCCCGTAAATCGGCTCGTCCACCGGCTTGAATTCCGCAACGTTGGTTTTTTCGCCCGCTTCATCGGTCAGCCAGATTTCATGATAGGCCGTCGTACGAGGTTTTAGATGCTCTGCAATCGCGTCGGCCATCGCTTGCATCTGGTCGTGCACCGGATTGTTTTTAATCGGGGCGGGACAGCACATCACATTTCGCTCGACATCACCGCAGGCGGCGAGCGTCGTCAACAGGGTCTCGTTGATTTTTTTCACGGCCGCTTTGAGTTCATGTTTGATCACCCCATGGAGCTGAAACCCCTGTCGCGTCGTCACCCGCAGGGTTCCATTACCGTGCTCGTCGCAGACATCCAGGTGATCCAGAAACTGTCGAGCGGTGACCTTGCCCCCCGGAATGCGGGTGCGCACCATAAAGATGTATTGCTTTCCCCTGGCGGTCCCGTCGGCATTCTTTGCCTTGCGCGTGTCACGGTCATCTTGTTGGTAGATCCCGTGATTCTTGATGAGATGCTCGGAATCTTTGCCAAATTCATGATCATGCAGAAGTTCTTCGGCAAGCGTCCCGCGAAGCTGGTGGCTGGTTTCCTTGATCACTTCCACATGGCTGCGTTTCAATTCATCCGACATCGCTCGTTACTCCCGCGTTTTTCTGTATGGAATGAAGGCCGTCGCGTTAAACGACAGGGACTTTTGCATGAATCCGTTGATGGCTTGATGGAGTATAATCAGCAACAGTCAACTTGACCAAGCCGATGGAGGTGATCCTGTTGCGCCAGTGACCCTGCTGTCTCAAATCTCTTGAAAACAGCGGAAAACTTCGGGGCAGATCATTCTTTCGAAAAATCGAGCCCCGGATCTTCGGACGGCCCACCCACCAGTTTGAAATGAAACTGCGCATCGGACTGGGGTTCGGCTGTCCCGGCAAGCACACCTCCCTCTTGCCGTTCCAACACCAGCACCGGCCCGTCGATCTTGTAATGCCCCGACAGGCGTTCCATCACTTGATTGGGAGCGGTAAATACCCAAGTGAATTGGCTGTCGTCCGTCAAAATCAGCTGAAAACGGGCACCATCTTCGCGGGATGCGTTCCAGATTCCCCAAAGTTTGGATGCGTCGACGGGTTTCAGAGGATTGGGTTTTGACGATGCGGGAAGCGGGTTCGGTGGGTCTGACAGCAGTGGGTCCGAAGTTCCATCGAATATGGTTCGTGGCTTCGGTGCTGAACGCCCCTGAACGGGCACAGCAACGGGCTGAGATACTTTGGGTGGCCCTTTGACCATGGCGAGGAGTTCACTCGCCAGACGATCGCCGGGAATGAGATTCAGGACCTGCTGCAGCTCGGCAATTGCCCCCTCTTTTCGACTGTTGATCAGGTCATGGTAAGCAAGCAAAAAGTGAGCATCCGCCGCGCGGGGATTTTCACGTGTAAAGTCTTCAAGTTGTCGCAGTTGATCGGAATAAACAAAGGGGTTGGGATAGAGGCTGCTTAAAGTGGTGTAGTTCCAGCCGGGTCCAACGGCGAGCACGGAATGAATCACGGCAGCAGATTGATGGTAGTCATGCAGAGCAAACAGGACCAGCGATCGAAACTCGTGTACCACCGCATCCGTGGGTGATTGTTGGATCGCGGCATCGATTTCCCTCAGTGCGGCGGGATAATCGCCGTTTCTGAACGAGTCGCGAGCGATGCCAAATGCAGGGTTTTCACCCGGTGTCAATCCCTCGATGGGAGGCAGCCCAGGAAGCGAACTGGTGACCCCACTTGGCAGCGGCTGAGTACTGACGGGGATCGGTTGTGAATAATCGTAGATCATCGTTTGGGCAACAATCGGGGTGCAATAGGGGTTTTCGTAGACGTAATAGCCAGAGGTGTAAACAGTTGTCCCCAGCCCCCAACCTCCCAGACCCCAGCCGAGGGGACGCCCCCCGTAACGATACGGACCATCAGGGCAACCATAGCCAGGATACCCCCAGTCGGTCCCAGCACCCCATCCCGAACTCGAGTAACTAAAGGTGACCCCAGGCCCATAGCCCCAACCCCACCCCCAAGCCTGCCCACCCCAGGGTCCATGGTGCCAGGGGTGATGGTAGTAGCTGGGATGGTATCCTGCATGGGCCAATCGCACTGGGTGCTGACCGATGTAGGCCTGATGATATCCATTCCAGTGAGCTCCCGGCGAATGCAGCATCTCGCCCCGGAAAGCCCCTGGGCCCCCGTGTGGTCTGTCAGGACCGTGGCTGATGCGGACACCGTACTGGATGCCGCCTGGGTGGCGTACCTCACCACTATGAGGCATTCCACCATGAGGCATTCCGCTGCCATGAGACATTCTGAGATCTGGCCGCACTTCACGAAAATGATTTCCACCAAAGGACTCGCGGTGCATTTTGGGTTGATTGCGGTGAATTCCCACCGCACCTCCCTGCACTGAGGGTCCCCTGGAATGCAAACGATTCAAAATCGGCTCACCAAAATGAGGTTGGTGAGATGGATTCGGTTGGTGAGATGAATTGGTCACCCCGGAATAGGGCGGGGCGGTTGGAACTGAACGCGAATGAGAGATGTCACGAACGGGTGCCACAGGTTGATGATTTCCCGTCGATCCGGTCGGTCCGGGGCCACCCATACCGGGCCTGCTGATACCGGACTCTCCCCCGGCACCACCCGGATGATTTCGACTGGCACCGCCACGAAAACCGCCACCACCAACAACACCCGAAGGATTACCATTCCCAACACCGGGACCAGGACCAGTATTTCCACCACTACTGGCATTCCCGCCATGCCCACTACGACCCCAAGCGGGGCTAATGGCCAGAGCCAACAACGAGACGACAGCGACCCGAGAAACAACAGTACGACTGAGCATGATCGCCTCTCCTGAAGACCCCACACGGGGAAACGGGAATCCTGATACGAATCAAAAAACGTTTCGGCGACCGGACATCAGTTTTTCCGACGATCACCCGCAGCAGCACCCTCCGCGGTGCGATGGGGCTTGCGGACAATCGTCAGCTTCTCGTCATCGTGGATCTGTTCGCCACGAACAATGTGATCCGTGGTTTCGGAAGTCATTCGGTTGTTGTCGATTCGTGTCCAGATATTGGTCGCTCGGGCAAGTTGTCCATCGGGGGTGACTCCCGAGGACTTCAAGGTCCACGTCTCACCGGTGCCATGGACGAATCCATCCGAAAATCCCCCGGCGGAATCAAATGTCCAAAATTTCAGCTGCTGGGTAATCGGGTCATAACCAATTCGCTGAGTTCCCGATAACGGCCGGGCACCTGCGACTTCGATCGTGAAATCACGCAGCAGAAAATGTTCGCTTTCGTCCCAGCGGCAGGAAAAGTGAACGTGGGCCGCCTGCCCTTCACTGATCCAGTCGCCGACCAGCCATTCCAATTGGCTGACGCGACCATGATGTGACCAGGCTTCGTCTTCCATCAGGGATTCATGAAGGCTGGCAATCAACCACGAGTCCGCCTCACGAACACAGATCAGATGACACTTCCCAGGAACCGCGACGGATTCCGGAGACTTTTTGAAATGAGTGACCGCATCGGCCGCGATCAAATTTCTGCCGATCGAACGCGTGGAAGTCAGCTCAATTTCAATGGTCGACTCGGGTGATGCCCGAAACAAAATCGCCAAATCTTCAGCAATCCGCTTACGCCCATGGAAAACTTCTCCGTGCGCGTCGAGATACTCCCCATCCGTGGTAAACGTGTTGGCGAAGGCTTTTGCGTCACCGCGCTGATACGCAACCCGCAACGCTTCGGACAGCTGTTTGGCCGCATGCTCGTGGGGTGTCGGCTTAGAAGCGATCGCTTGAGACGTTTGAGCCCCCCCTTCCCCTTTTGATGGATTGGAAGCCGACTTTAAAGGAGTTCGTCCGGTCGAGCCGCTGGTATTCAACTTGGGTTGATCGCTGGCCACCACCACACAGATCGTACTGGTAGCCAACAACAACGCTGTGACAATCCATTGTCTCATGCGACTCTCCTCCTTGAGCGTGATTCTCAATCACCGAGCGTCGACACTCGGCAACCTGCAGCATGAGTTTAGGCTGTCTGCAAAATCATGGGAAGATCCGTCTGTGATTTGGAATGGGTGCGAGGTGCAATGTTCGCAAACCGGTCAAATCAGGGAATGATTGGGACGAATTGAGAAAGTCGATTCAGGGTTCGCTTCAAATGTGTCGCAACATTGGCCGCTGCTGGCACGTTCCAGTGATTCACCACAAAATCGCAGAGTTGGCCATTGTCATTTCGCTCAATTCATCTTCAACTGCGATGTTGACGGCGATTTAAATAGGGCTTTCGATCACCCCTTGTTTGTTGCGCGAAGGCAATCTCATAAACCCATTTCGGTGTTGTTTCTGCATGGTCATCCTTCAGCTCGACACGGATTTTGATTGAGGGATCGCGCCGCGCTGACAAGCACCGCAGCGTGGAAACATCTCCACGATCATCGATCCCTTTTTGCAACCCACCTCCCGCCTTGGCAATGTCACGAAGAAAGCGAAATACGGCCAGAAAATTGGATTTTCCAGACGCATTGGGCCCAACGATGAACATGCGATCTCGCAGATCGACCGCCACCGAACGGAAATTACGCCAGTTCACCAATTCGATCCGAGAAATAAACAAACCCTGTTCCTTTCGAGGTGATCAAGTTAGCAAACTGCACGCCAGCCTCTGCGACCACGGCTGCCAGACCGTGGCCGCAAGGCCGTTACCAATCGAAGTCTCGCTTACTTGATCAGCTTACGATATTTGATGCGATGTGGCTGGTCGGCATCCGCTCCCAATCGCTGCTTTTTCATCAGCTCGTAGCTTTCAAAGTTCCCTTCATGGAAGAAGACCTGACTATCTCCTTCAAAGGCGAGGATATGGGTTGCTACCCGATCCAAAAACCAGCGATCGTGGCTGATCACGACCGCACAACCGCTGAAGCTGGCAATACCGTCCTCCAGCGTTCGCAGCGTTTCGATATCGAGATCGTTTGTTGGTTCGTCCAGCAGCAACAGATTGCCGCCGACGGTGACCGTTTTGGCCAATAACAACCGGTTTCGTTCTCCACCCGACAGGTATTTCACCTGTTTTTGCTGATCAGCCCCCTTGAAATTGAATTTACCACAATAGGCCCGCGTGTTAATCCGGACGTTGCCGTAATGCAGGAAGTCGGCCCCGCCAGAAATGTTGTCGTAGACAGTCTTTTCGCCGTCGAGGGTGGTCCGATTCTGTTCCGCATACGCAATCTTGACCGTTTTCCCAATGGTGATTTTTCCGGCATCCGGTTGTTCTTCGCCGACGATCAGCTTGAACAGTGTGGTTTTCCCGGCGCCGTTCGGGCCGATGATCCCCACGATTCCCGCTGGTGGCAGCGAAAAGGAGAGATCATTGATCAGCACTCGGTCACCAAAACTTTTCGACACTTTATCGAAGACCACCACCTGTTCACCCAGTCGCGGGCCGGGGGGGATGCGGAGTTCGATGCTCTCATCGCGAGTTTCCTGCTCTTCCGCCAGCAATTTTTCGTAAGCTTCCAATCGAGCTTTACTCTTGGCCTGCCGGGCTTTCGGAGACATCCGCACCCATTCCAGTTCTCGCTGCAAGGTCTTGTCGCGAGCCGAAGCCGCCTTCTCTTCTTTCCGCAGCCGCTCTTCTTTCTGTTCGAGCCATTTCGTGTAGTTCCCGTGCAAGGGGATCCCTCGTCCTTGATCCAGTTCGAGAATCCATTCACAGCTTTTATCCAGGAAATAGCGATCGTGGGTTACCGCCACGACAGTTCCCTTGTAGTCATGCAGATGACGTTCCAGCCAGGCCACCGATTCGGCGTCCAAATGGTTGGTCGGTTCGTCCAACAGCAGCATATCCGGGTGCTGCAGCAGCGCTTTGCACAAGGCGACGCGCCGTTTTTCTCCACCAGATAGAGGTCCAATCTTCGATTCAAACGGGGGTAGCTGCATGGCATCTGCTGCGATTTCCAGTTCGCGATCGAGTTCCCACAGGTTTTGGGCGTCGATCTGCTCTTGAACCCTTCCCTGCTCTTCGATCAGCTTGTCCATCGCTTCCGGAGACATCTCTTCGCCAAATTTGGCGTTGATCTCGTCATATCGGGCCAAAACGGCTCGTTTGACCCGGACCGCATCGTTCATTTCATCCATCACGGTGTGTTCGGGATCCAGCACCGGTTCTTGAGGAACGTAAATACAGTCAAAGCCGGGGGTTAGCTTGGCTGTCCCCATAAAATCCTTGTCTTGGCCTGCCATGATCCGCAGCAACGTCGACTTTCCCGCTCCGTTCGGACCCAGCACCCCGATTTTTGCACCGGGATAGAAGGACAGATAAATCCCTTTCAGGATCTCGTTCTTGCCGTGAAACTTACGGAGATCCTCCATCGTGAAAATGTATTGTTCGCCCATGGATATCGCTGGCTCCTGTCTCGTGTCGTGATCGTGGCGGCGGTGCTGACCGAATTTCGCCGATTGTTTGCGGAAGGTAAGCACGAGTCCCTATTCTAGGGATGCCTCGCCAAAACTGAAGTAACGCGTTTTTTTAATTTGACGCAATCCTGATAGACGATGTCATTCAGGTCACGATCACGGTCACTGCCATGTCACTGTCATGTCGGGGTGGTACTCTGGCTTGCAAGCCCTGTTTCGATGACTTTGATGGTGGCAGCGATCAGGATGGTTTCGTTTCAGGTTCCCGGTCGCGTAGAATTACGGCAGTTGGGTAGAGATCAACGTGCGCAAATTGGAAAAAACGAGGTCGACATGAACTTGCAACAACTGATTCAGCCCCCCTCCACACGCCGTGAATTTCTCGCTCGATCGGGAACGGGGTTCGGAGCGTTGGGTTTGGCGGGATTGCTGAACGACGGAAAAAGGGCCATTGCCGATTCCAGTTCCACGGCGGGTCAATCGCCGATGCTCTCGAAGCCCGCACAATTTCCGGGAAAAGCCAAACAGGTCATTCACATTTTTTTGAATGGGGGGCCCTCGCACGTTGATACCTTCGACCCGAAACCCTCGCTCACCAAATACGCCGGGCAGGTTCTGCCAACTCCCAACTTACCAACCGAACGCAAAACCGGGGCCGCCCTGGCCTCGCCGTTCAAGTTTTCCCGCTACGGTCAGTCGGGAATCGAAGTCAGTGAGCTCTTCCACAACACCGCTCAGCATATCGATGACATCTGCGTGATCCGGTCCATGCATGCAGAAGTCCCCAATCACGAACCCTCGTTAATGCTAATGAATTGCGGAGACGGCAGGTTGCCTCGCCCCAGCTTTGGTTCATGGGTCACCTATGGTTTGGGGACCGAAAACCAAAATTTGCCCGGTTTCATTGCCATGTGTCCGAATGGTTTGCCAATCACCGGGGCACAAAACTGGCGATCCTCGTTTCTTCCAGGTGTTTTTCAAGGAACGTACATCGATACGCGGCATCGTGACATCGAAAAATTGATCGAAAACATTCGCAATGACCAAACCACCCGGGGCGAGCAACGGCGGCAGCTCGATCTGCTGCAGGAATTGAACCGAAAGCATGCCGATCAGCGGGCCAACGAAGCGGCACTCGAATCCCGGATTCACTCGTTCGAACTCGCTTATCGAATGCAAATGGAAGCGACCGACGCCTTTGACATCCAGCAGGAACCAAAACATGTGCTGGAAGCCTACGGAAACAGCGTCCAGGCCCGGCAACTGCTCATCGCCCGCCGGCTGATTGAACGTGGTGTTCGGTTCGTTCAGTTGTGGCATGGCGAAGGCCAACCCTGGGATAATCACGACGATCTCGAAGTCAATCACCGGAAACTGGCGGGTGAATGTGACAAGGCGATTGGAGCACTGCTGGGCGATCTGAAAGAACGGGGATTGCTCGACGAAACGCTGGTCCTTTGGGGCGGAGAATTCGGACGAACGCCGACCGTCGAATTACCGACCCCCGGCTCGAACGCCGGAAAAATCAATGGGCGCGACCATAATCATCATGGGTTTAGCGTCTGGATGGCGGGTGGGGGCGTCAAAGGGGGCTATGTGCACGGTGCCACCGACGAGTTTGGATTCAAGGCGGTCGAAAAGAAGGTCTCGATCCACGACTTGCATGCCACGATGCTGCATCTGCTGGGGTTTGATCATACGCAGTTGACCTATCGTTATGCCGCTCGCGATTTCCGCCTGACGGATCTCTACGGAGAAGTGGTGAAAGACCTGCTTGCATGACAGACCTGAGTTCCGAGTCGATTCCTGTCGCGAACTCAAATTCATCGCGGATGCCGCTGATGCGGTGGATTCGTGGGATGCGATCCGTTTTCTTGCGGTTCATTGCCTATCTCTCCTGGGGGTTGATCGTTACGGGGCTGTTACTGCGCCTGACAATTCGTGATCGGTTTCATCCTTGGGCGTTGATTTACTATTTGACGCCGATCCCCGGCTTGGTGATTTGGACCGTGATTGCAGGAATCGCCTGGAAATGGGGTGCAACGGTCGATCGTGGTTCCGCCAAGTTTTCGCTCACGCGTCTGAATTTTGCCGCCATGCTGGCTTTTGTTTTCTGGACCTACCAGTCCGAGTTTGTCAACCATCCACAAACGCGGAATGTCGATCCACAAACGTCGCACGAAGCGGGGCTTCGGGTCGTATTCTGGAATACCGCACACGTTCCGTCCCGAGTCGGTCCCCCCGCAAAACAACTCCGCAAGTGGAACCCAACGCTATTTGGCTTGGTTGAAGCCAATACCTATTATCGAACCGTCGCCGAAGAATGGCGACGAGAATTCACAGACTATGCCGTTGCAACAACGCACTTTGGAGGGCTGATTGCCGTTCGTGGCCAAGTACAGAAACAGATCAGCCATTCGCTCTTGCCAAACTCGTGGTGCGAACAATTTGATCTCCGTGTCGAGGATCAGGATTTCACAGTGCTATTGGTCGATATTTCCGCTCAATTAAACCAGTCGCGCCGCCGTCCCCTCCTGGAATTGGCTCAACTGGCAGTAAAACTCTCAGACCGTCCATTAATCATCATGGGAGATTTTAACACCCCGGATGACTCGATCCTTCTGGAGCCCCTCATGGCCCACTTTCGGCTGGCCATGCGTGAACAGGGTACGGGATTTACCGCAACGTGGCCGATCCCACTCCCGGTCTTGACCCTGGACCAAATCTGGGTCAACGAATTTGTGGATGTCTGGGAATGCCATAACAGCTGGAGCAGGCTCAGCGATCATCGACCCATCCTCGGCCGCCTGACCATCAGCCCTCCTTGATGATCAGGCGAAACGGAGTTTGGTTGACACCCGTTGAGGTAACCGTTCACAGTTCGGGGACTGGCTCATTCACTTCGATCGGGGACTGGCTCATTTTTCCCGCGACAAAGTGAAGATCCGCCAAATCACTCAAACCATTCACTCCTCGTTTTGCCGGAAAACTGTGACTGTCCCCCTCACTTCGCAAGTTGATTACCCCGGATCAATCCGCCAAAGACTGAATCCGGATCTTGCGAAACTCGACCTTGAGTGGTCCCCCACTATGAACCTGCAGGGCAATAATCCCTTTTCGAGCAATCTCGGCATCGGGTTCCTTGTAGTCAACGGTGGTGACACCATTCAGCTTTAGCACGATATGGTCACCCTGGGCACGAATCGAATATTCGTTCCAATCCCCTTTTTTCAGTTGTTTCTCTAAGTCTGCGGGGGCCTTGACCAGGACTTTGTTTCGCCGCGATTCGTCGTAGAGGCAACCCCAGTAATTTTCCCCGATATCCGCCTGATAACCCGAGACCTCGGTGCTGTTCGGAATCCGCTTGGTCCGAAACTGAACCCCGGAATTACCAATACCGTCTTTCAGGCGGAACTCAAGTTTCAACTCAAAATTGCCAAACTCGTCTTTGGTCACCAAAAACTGATTGTGCTCGATCCCGGACGAGTCACCCACGATGGTGCCATCGACGACTTTCCAAAGCTTCAGATCCCCCTCCCAGCCACTCAAATCTTTCCCATTAAACAGCGACCGAAATCCGGGTTCTTCACACCAGCCCGTGGTCTGACCAACGACTGCGAACAACACTGCTAGCAATGAACCGTAGATTCGATGACGCATGAGGAACCGTCTTTCGTGAGTGAGGGATTCTGCCCAAGGTTTCATCCGGAATTTAAAGCAGCTTGGGCCGCGAAAATCAATCTTCGTCAATAAGTTTACCTGCGCCCTTCATCGAGTCTCTCGGCGAATTGCAAACCGATCTCGGGTCTGAAACAATCCGCATCGCTGCGGCCCGGCGTTTGTGGCTGCACTTCATCCACGCAATCACGATCCACTCAATCACGAAAGATCGAAATGGCAAACGAAAAAGTTCGCATCGCGATTATCGGGGCCGGTCTGGTTTCCGATTTTCATCATGTTCCCGGGATCCGGGTCGACTCCCGATGTGAGCTGGCTGCGGTCTGTGACCCCAATGAACAACTTCTTAACCAGCGCAAGAACGAATGGGGTCCCGCCAAGTATACGACCGATTTCCACCAGATTGCCAATGACAAGGACATCGACGCCGTCATCATTGCCACCCCCAACTTTACCCACAAGGAAATCGCCCTCGCCTGTATCGCAGGTGGCAAGCACGTCATGTGCGAAAAACCGTTAGGTGTCAGCTATACCGAGGCGGCCGAGATGTATCAGGCCGCCAAAGCGAAGGGGGTTCGGCACATGACCGCTTTTACCTATCGCTTTGCCCCCTCAATGCGTTATCTCAGCCATCTGGTCAAGAGCGGAGCTCTGGGCGAGCCTCGCCATTTCCGCAGTCAGCGGTTTCTCGATCTCCCCGAAACCAGCTGGGGCTGGCGTCAATACAAAAAATTGGCAGGAGCTGGTGATCTGTACGATATGACGATCCACCGCATCGACTTCGCTCAGGATCTCATGGGTCCGATCCAAAGCGTCTGTGGTTCGGTGAAAACTTTTGTTCCGCGAGACAAAACCGTCGATGGCAAGTCGTGCGAACCCTCCGAAGTGGACGACTGGTCTGCCTTGATTGGAACATTCAAATCCGGAGCAGTCGGGGTCTGGGAAGGGAGCACACTGATGAAAGGACACCACAACAATGGGGTCGGCTTCGAGTGGGCGGAAGTCAACGGCAGCGAAGGCTCGGCGGTTTATCAACTGGTCGATCCCAACTACATTCTGGTTGGCAAGCATGGCGGAACCATGGAAAAATCACTGGTCCCCGCCGAGTTCATGAAGCCTGCCAACAGCCCGCGTAATCCGGCCGACGGAAAACCAAGTACCGTCTTCCGTTATGACCTGGTCTATGAACTGGTGAGTGCCATCGTCGAAGGCCGCGATGCCACACCCGGCTTCGACGACGGAGCCAGTGCTCAAGCCGTCGCCGATGCGGTATTGCAATCCTTCGCCGAGCGTCGATGGGTTGATGTTCCCGTCTGAAGCAACCTGCAATGATGACGATTCCACTCGTCTCGACCACGCGTCGAGACGAGGAATCACCACCAAAGATACTTCTGAATGAATTCTATCACGTCACCGAACAGGACATCCCCCAAACTCGATTTTCCGCAGCCAATACGGGCTCGCACTTCAGCACCAATCGTATTCACCTGCGTCAGATCGAGCGTATCACGATCCACCAGCGAAGCCCGCGCTTCCAGCACACTCCCATCCTCTTCCGCCGTCACGGCACGCGTTGCCAGAGTATCAAGTTTTGCCTGATAGCTCTTCTCAGGCGCGGTCAGCAGCCGGTACTCGATTGGCAGCTTTGGATCCTCGGCTTGGCCCGCTTGTTTAAGTTCATTCCGTGCTTTGAGAACTCGACCAACACGGTTTTCCGCAATCTCAAGTTCGAGATGCCATGCCCCTTTTTCATCCATCACTTGCAGCAACAGGTCCCCCCGCTTCACCGGTCGGTTCTGCAGTAATTGCTCAACCTGGAACGTCGTCACAATTCCGTCAATCGGTGCAACAACGGTTAACTGTTTGATCCGTTGATCGAGGAGCTCCAGTTGTCTCTCGATGCCGTTGATTTCGACTTGGGTTTCACCCAGTTTTGCCTTGGCCTTTTTATATTCCTCTTCCTGGCCTTTGTCCTTGGCATCATGAGCTTGCGTGCTTAATGAACGGACCTGTTTCAGTTTCTCTTGTTTGTCGTTTTCGGCTTTGACCTTCTCGGCACTCAGCTCGTCGCTCCGCAGAGTGATCAGCTTGGTACCTGTCGTGACAACTTGCCCCCCTTTCACGTGCAGCACATCGACGTGACCATCCCAAGGGGCAAAAATCTCCCGCTGAATGACGGGCATCAGCCTCCCTTTGGCATCGACTCGATAATCCCAGGGAACCCACACCATCGCCGCGACCGCCGCGAGCAGCAAACCGGCGATCAAGCCGGCAATCGCCAGACGACGTCCGCGCAGCCATTCAAAAAATCGACCGGTCGAACGCCAGAGCGGCAATAAAAAAATCGTGCTATGGGCCTGAGCGTTATGGGTCGCTGCAGAAATATGGTCGACGACCGAATCCAGCGTCGATTTCAATTGCGGCGAGGGTTCGCTACTCGACATCTGCTCGATGATTAAGGCACCAATGTGAGCTCGTACGACCGGCTTCTGCTTCCCACTTCCCCCCGTCTCTTCGGGCTTCACCAGTCGTTCAGGCTCAAGCAGCGGAACAATCAACAGAAAGCGTGTTCCTGCTTCCTGAATGAATTCGGCCAGCGGCTCTTCCAACTGCTGCGGGATCGCTCCGATCGATCCGTCATACCGGAAAGACTCGCCGGAATGAATCACCTTATCTGTCAGCCGCTGCAGCGCCCGAATCAAGTTCCCCCGCGGATGGACCGATTCCTGCCCGCTGACTGCTTTCACGATTGTTTTTCGACCACTGCGGACCGCAAGACTGACCCGGTCTACCCCCATCAGGATGCGGCCGTCATTGACCGCCACATTGGCAACCTCGTTTAAATCCAGACTCCGCTGTAAAGCCAAAAGGTAGTCCAGAACTTCCTTACTATCGACCAGTGGCCTTGAGGCAAATTGAGACGGTGTCCCTGACGGGCCCTGAGGTGCGGCAGCCGAATTCGGAGGAGACTGAACGATCGTCGGAGTCAACACAGGCCTGGCTGGTGTCGGCGAGGGGGCAGGACTGGGACGGGTTTCTTGAGTAACAACGAACTGAGTCAGCTGTTGAACCATTTCTGGGAGACGTGACTCGATATGCCGTACCACCCCCAACCGCTGTTCTTGTGGAAGATGCGGCCGTTCCGCGATGACAATCAGGCATGGACGAGTTTCGGCAATAAACATCGGCACCACAAACAACGTGGCATGTCCGAAAGCCTTGGGTACAATCTGCCCTTCAGTATCGAACGACTGCACCCGTCGTTGGCCGAGCGTTTCGATCAAAATGCTCTGCAGAAACTGTTTTCCCTCGGCCCCATCAAATAATCCGCTTTCTTCCAGTTGATTTGCCGCAATCAGCACCAGTTGCCCATCGCCGCCGATCCAAATGCCACCAACCGTGGTCCCCAGCTCTTTTGACAGCTGGCGCAAAACCTCTACGGGATTCAACGGAGGATTGCCAGCACCGGGTTTGTCATTCGACATCAGTATGGACCTACAGAGAAACGGCTCATTGAGAAGCTGCAAGAATATCGAACAGTCGATGGAATTGCAGCGATGTACTGACCACCCGCCTCATAAATTGGAAAGAAGTTTCGCGAATAAATCGATGGTATCAGTCAAGCCATCAACCGAATTTGATCACTGACGATTCGGAAAACCAAACCACCCCCGACCGTCGTTCGTTTGGGCGTGTTCGCGACCTCAACGATTCATCCCCAGATTTTTGGCGAGAAAGGCCCATTGATCGGCAACTTCTTCAATCATCTTGTCGGTCGGCTTACCCGCGCCATGACCGGCACGCGTTTCAATCCGAATGAGTGTCGGTGCATCACCAGACTGGCATCCTTGCAGACGTGCCGCAAATTTATAGCTATGGCCAGGAACCACGCGGTCATCGGTATCGGCCGTCGTCACCAGCGTGGCGGGATATCGAGTCCCTGGCTTCAAATTGTGATACGGCGAATACGCCAGCAACGCCTGGACTTCATCCAGATTTTCAGCACTGCCGTAATCATCGACCCAAAAACGACCCGCCGTGAATTGATGGAATCGCAGCATATCCATTACCCCGACCGCTGGCAGACAAGCACCAAATAGCTCAGGCCGCGGCGTCATACAGGCACCGACCAACAGCCCACCATTACTTCCCCCCTGGATCGCGAGTTTTGGACTGCTGGTGTATTTGTGCTGAATCAACCATTCTGCGGCACCGATAAAGTCGTCAAAAACATTTTGTTTACTCAGCTTTGTCCCCGCCAGATGCCATTCTTCACCATATTCACCCCCGCCGCGCAGATTGGGAATCGCAAGCACTCCCCCCTGCTCCAGCCACGCCACCCGGGCAATCGAAAAACCAGGAGTCAACGAGATCGCGAATCCCCCATAACCATACAACAGCGTTGGATGACTGCCGTCGAGTTTGATCCCCTTTTTCGAGGTGATAAACATCGGCACTTTGGTTCCGTCTTTACTGAAATAAAAGACCTGCTCGACCTGATAGTCATCAGGCTTGAACTTGACCTGCGCCTGCTTCATCAAAGTGCTTTCACCGGTCAGCATGTCATAGCGAAAAACCGTCGGTGGCGTCGCAAAGCTCGAAAACGAATAAAAGGTCTCGGTATCCGTCCGCTTTCCACCAAATCCCGTTGCGGTTCCAATCCCCGGAAATTCCACCTCTCGCACAAAATGGCCATCGAGCGAGTACATCTTGACTTGAGTCTTGGCATCCTTGAGATAAGACATCACAAACATGTTGGCGACAATATTGACGGAAGTCAGCGTTTCAGTCGATTGCGGTACAACCTCGCGCACGGTCCCCGGCTTATGAATATTGATCGCCACGATTCGTTTCCGCGGCGCATCCAGGTCTGTCTGAAAAAAGAAGTCAGGCCCCTCATTCCCAATGAAGCTGTATTCATGCTGAAAATCCTGCACGAGATCAAGCGCCATGCCGTACGGTTCCGCCAGATCTTTATACACGATCCGATACTTATGAGCGGTCCCCTTCCAAATTTCGGTCACCAGATAGCGACCATCCTCGGTCACCTGATTTCGAAAGCCCCAGGACGGTTCGTCCGGACGCTTGTAAGCCAGCACATCGTCAGCCTGCGAAGTGCCAACCCGATGGTAAAACACCTGCTGATTCAGGTTCGTTTTTTGAAATGCGGCACCAGCGGGAGGCTCGTCATAACGACCGTAAAAGAAGCCTTTGCTATCCATGGTCCACGAGGCACCACTGAATTTGACCCACTTCAATTCGTCCGCCAACAATCGGCCCGTTTCCACTTCGATGATCCGCCAGGTATTCCAGTCGGAACCGGCGTCGGCAACGCTGTAGGCCACATAGCGTCCATCGTCACTGAACGAGGTCGATCCTAAGGCCACAGTCCCGTCTTTGGACCAGGCATTCGGATCAATAAACACCACCGGATCCGCGTTCAGGGATTCGAGTTTATAAAGGACGGATTGGTTTTGCAGTCCGTCGTTCTTAAAGTAAAAATACCGCCCCCCCGCTTTGAACGGTGCCCCGAATTTTTCGTAATTCCAGAGTTCCGTCAGCCGTTTTTTGATCGCATCTCGCTGGGGAAGTGCCGCCAGATAATCCGCCGTCACCTTGTTTTCCGCAGCAACCCAATCAGCCACCTCTTTGGACTGACGTACATCGTCTTCCAGCCAGCGATAGGGGTCTGGAATTGGCTTACCATGCAGCGTGTCAACATGGTCAATCTGTTTGGTGAGTGGGTATTTCAATTTGTCACCTGCATCCGCCAAGCCGCTGAATCCCTGCACAGCCAGCCCCAATAAAAAACAATGCAGTAGAAAACATCGCAGCAAAACACTTTTTCGCAAAAAACATCCCAATGTCAGCGTTCTCATCGGTTCCGTCTTTCAAAAATAGCCCGATCTTTACACCCCACCCTACCCTACCAGAACGTCAAGCGCGTCGATCGCGCTCGACGTTTCATCTGCCAGATCACTCGGAATCGGTATCGTCCACCGCGATCCCGATCAAATCGTAATCCTTGCGCTGCAGGATCTCGACCGGGACAAACATCCCAGGCTGCAGGTCTTCACCGCTCACGAAAACGACACCATCAATTTCGGGCGCGTCCATATAACCCCGTCCAACCCAAACTCCGTCTTCGAGCGGCTCGTCAATCAGGACATCAATTTCGCTGCCGACAAGTGAATCACCATATTCAAACGCGATTTCCTGTTGCAGGGCCATCAGTTCATCACGCCGTGCATTTTTGACTTCTTCCGGAAGATGTCCATCCAACTTAATTGCTGGAGTGTCCGGTTCATAGGAATAGGGGAAGACCCCCATCCGTTCAAACTGAGCCTCTTCCACGAATTGCTTTAACTCCTGGAATTGCTCATCGGTCTCACCTGGAAAACCAACCACGAACGTCGTCCGCATCACCAGCCCGTCGACCCGGTCACGCAGCTTGCGAACCAGTTCTTCCGTCTGGCTCCGATTCACCCGACGCTGCATCCGTTTCAGGACTTGATCGTTGATGTGCTGGAGCGGCATGTCCAGATACGGAATGATTTTGGGCGAGTCATTGATCGCTTGGATCAAATCGTCCGTGAAGTGGACCGGGTAAAGATACATGAGCCGAATCCAGTCGATCCCGTCGACCTGATCCAGTTCCTTGATCAAATCGACCAACCGAACCTTGCCGTACAGATCCAGCCCATAATAGGTCGTGTCCTGTGCGACGATATTCAATTCTCGTACGCCGTCTTTGGCCAGTTCCCGCGCTTCCGCAATCACCATCTCGATTGGTTTCGTGATGTGCTTGCCGCGCATTTTTGGAATCGAGCAGAACGTACACGTCCGGTCGCAACCTTCCGAGATTTTCAAGTAGGCATAGTGCTGAGGCGTAATCCGCAGCCGTGCCCGATCATCCATCGCCTTGAGAGGTGCGGGACGGAAGAGCTCACGCTGTTCACGAGCCCCACCAATCAGATGGTCCGCCACCCGATTGATTTCGTCACGGCCAAACACGCCAACAATATGGTCAATCTCGGGGAGCTCGTCCAACAGCGCTGGGCCGAGTCGCTGTGGCAGACAGCCCGCCACGATGACACCCTTAGTTTTTCCGGCTCGCTTGAGATCGAGCATTTCCCGGATCACCGCTTTGGATTCGGCGCGTGAACTGTCGATAAACCCGCAGGTATTGACGATGACGAAATCGGCACCATCCGCTTCGCTCACCAGCGTATACCCGTCGAGAGCCAACGTACCCAGCATCTTTTCACTGTCCACCAGATTCTTGGGACAGCCGAGTGAGACGAAGGCGTAAGTCCCCTTCGAAATCGATGGTGGTCCGTCAAATATCGGAATCGGAGTCGCTTCCACGTTTGAAACAATTGGCAATTGCATAATCTATTTTTTTCCCAGGGAGACGTTGGCTCCCGGCTTTATTCGAACAGTCGCCCGACGACGACTTCAAATCCCGGTAACACTTCCGGAAACGTAAGCAGGTCCGTGGCATTCAACACGGTTGTTTCAGTATCCGAAAAAAGATGCACTTGCTGCCGTGCGGGATCAATCACGGCAACCGATAGCACATTGGCACTCAAATATTCGGCCACTTTTTGTAAAATATCCTTCCAGCGGTCACTCTCTGAACGAATCTCGATGACCAGCTCTGGACTCGCTGGCCAATATCCATCGGGCAAAGAACCGGAAGGAATCCGTTGATAGCTGTAAAACGCCAAGTCGGGACCACGAACCGTGTCAGGATCACGCTGCGTCACCAACCCCGCATCACCTCCGACAACTCGGCCAAGTCCATGCTGTTTCACGAACTGCATCAACAAAGAGCCGATGCTGATCATGAGGTATCCATGCGACGTAAATGGGCGATTCATTTCAACGACTCTTCCACGCACAAGCTCGGTTAATCGGCCTTCATCTTCGAGTCGCCCATATTCTTCCGCAGTCAATAATCTCGATTCCAACAGCGTCGACATGCTTGACCTTTCCCTCACAAAATTGACTCGCCCGCCCCGCCAACCTGAATTCTACGACAACCACATCCTTGACCGGAATAACGAGTTTTGCATGCGATAAAGCTCGTTTTGACCGGATGTCGACTCAAGATTGCAATCGCCTACGCCTTCAAAAAGGTGTAAGTCCCCATCAATGAAAGGCCTGTGGCATCGGAGACAAGAACGCTGGAGCCCAGTTCTCAATGATCGGCAGTTGATTCATATCGTTTTCTGTTAATGGTTGACCGCGTATCAAGAACTCTATTTCACTTGTTCGCAGACTCAAGGTGTGAAACCGACTCAGTCAACATGAGCGAAATACTTTCCCATTCCTCGGTCATCTCTGATGTCTGGTCGTTAATTTTGAATACGAGCACGCTACTCTTAAGAATTTTCAGCATTTCCGGATGTCGAACATCGAAAGTACGGCCACTCGCCAGATGAAGTCGAAACGGTCGGAATGGCTCAGCCTTGGCATAACCACGCAGTAATTCGGGAGTCATCATCGTTCACACCTTTCATCTTTTGAATGCACTCAGACCGATCGAACTGCCCCTCCGCAGCTTTTCCAAGTTTGGTTCCAAGCCTCGTTGAAAGCCTATTCGCAGTATACCATGTTTGTCGTCGGAGAATCGAGAGCCCTCCGAGTATTCTGGGCGGCATCGCTTGATTCATTTCGAGTAGCAAATCACCGAAGATCCTGATTTTAACGAACAAAACGCCGTTCCGAAATCGTCTTTTCGAGTTTGACCCCGGTTCAGACTCGTTCCGACACCATTTCAGCCTCTTTTACGCACCAGAAGTTGGCAGCGAGATGTCATATTCACTTTAAAGTGACCGCCCGAAGCACCACGGAACGAGGAATCGGGAACGACCTCCAATTGTTCCGGTCCAGGCCCCAACCCCCTGAGCGTCTGAATAATGATCGACTCAGATTCACTTAAAACAAATTTCTCCCAAGGAAAGCCCATTTCCCCCATGGAAAGCGACTCCGTCCCGAGAAAGTAGGGCATTGACTTTGTCTTTGTTCGATCGAAAATTTTCGTCCGAGGAATTTATTGGGAAAGGTCTGGCCTTGAGTCAGTCGCATCTGCAACGGTGTTTTCTCGTCCGAGCGCCCAATTTCGATGACGGCATTTACCATCATTGCTGTGATCACCCATAGACCAGACATCTCGACTTGCTTGACCATTCGCCAATTCAATGCAGGTGATTGTTCGAGTCCAATTTAGCGTCCCCTTCAATTTAAATTTTACGGGCGAGATTTCCTTGAGTTCGTGATTTCGAAAAATGTGCCGAGGCACCATCTCGCCTGCGCTAAAATTCTCTACCGAGGGAACTACTTCAGATCGGCGTTCGGCAATCTTCACCAATTCGTGGACCGGTGAATCAGACCAGCCAAGACCAATCGCCTCCAAAACCGATGTCTCACCGCAGTTATTCTTACCAACCAAAAGCGTCACCCGCTTCAGCCCCTGCAGTTCCAGGGACTCAATTCCGCGATAGCCGGTGGTGGTGATGGTGATCGATTCCAACATGTCATTCTCGATTTTCAGGGACTAAATTCATTCCGTATCTCGTTGCGACCAAGTATTTTCAGTCAAACAACTGACCCACCACGATCTCAAATCCGGAAAGCACCTCCGGAAACGTCAATCGGTCGGTTGCGTTGAACACCATCGGTTCCCGATCCGCCGAGAATAAATGGACTCGTTGTAGTTCAGGGTCGATCATTGCCACCAGCAGAACATCCGCACCCAAGTACTCGCCGACTTTCTGATGAATTTCTTTCCAACGGTCTTCGCGGGAACGAATTTCGATGACCAGCTCTGGACTCGCTGGCCAATAGCCACCTGGCAGCGGTCCGCGCGGGATCCGATCATAACTATAGAACGCCACATCCGGGCCGCGCACCGAATCAGGATTTCGTTGAGTCACCATGCCCGCACCACCACCGACAACTCGACCCAGCTCATGCTGCTGAACAAACGATGACAGACAAAATCCGATTTGGTTCAGGTAAAAACCGTGAGCGGTGAATCGCCTCGTTAATTCGACAATCCTCCCCCGGACGAGTTCCGTCAGCCGGCCATTTGCCGGCAAACGCCCATATTCTTCCGCTGTCAAGAATGTCGGTTCCCTTACGGTTGCCATCTTTGGTCATTCCACCAAAGGTCGTGGTCGCGATCTCGGCCACTACCCTGACCAACTTATTTGGAACTACTCCCCCCACCATTCGTCGACCGCTGGCGCACGCAGTCCACATAATAGCGCCGTTTCCCGTCCTTCTCTTCTTCAACTAACCCGTGGATATCCGTGTCAAACCCCGGAAATTTTTCGTTGAACATGCGAGCAAATTCCAGGTACTGGACAATCGTTCGATTGAATCGCTCACCCGGAATCAACAGCGGAATGCCCGGTGGATACGGGGTCAGCAACACCGCTGTCGCGCGACCTTCCAGCTGATCGATCTCGACCCGGTCAATCTCACGGTGCGCCATCATGTCGAACGCATCCGAGGGCTTCATCGCGGGAAGCATATCCGACAGATACATCTCGGTCGTGACCCGCGCCACATCATGCTCTTTGTACGTTTCATGAATCTGCGCACAGAGATCCCGCAACCCGATCCCCTCGTACCGTGGATATTGTTGACAAAATTCGGGCAGGATCCGCCACATCGGCTGATTCTTGTCGAAATCGTCCTTGAACTGTTGCAAGGCACTCACCAGCGTGTTCCAACGACCCTTGGTAATCCCGATCGTGAACATGATAAAGAACGAATACAAACCGGTTTTCTCGACAATCACACCGTGCTCGACCAGATACCGCGTCACAATCGACGCCGGAATCCCCGACTCGGCAAACTTACCACTGACATTCAGTCCAGGGGTAATCACCGTCGCCTTGATCGGATCCAACATGTTGAAGCCGGAGGCAAGATTGCCAAAGCCGTGCCATTCCTCGTTCGCCTTCAGCAGCCAATCGTCGCGATGCCCGATCCCCTCTTCCGCAAGCGACTCGGGACCCCAGACCGTGAACCACCAGTCCTTGCCCCATTCGTCCGCCACCTTCCGCATCGCCCGGCGAAAGTTTAAGGCCTCCACAATCGACTCTTCGACCAGCGCCGTCCCACCCGGTGGTTCCATCATCGCCGCCGCCACATCGCACGAGGCGATAATCGCATACTGTGGCGAGGTCGACGTGTGCATCAGGTAGGCTTCATTGAAAATATTCCGGTCGAGTTTTTCGGTTTCGGATTCTCGCACCAGAATTTGCGAAGCCTGTGAGATCCCCGCCAGCAATTTATGCGTCGAATGCGTCGCAAACATCATCGAACTTTTCGGTCGCGGACGATCCTTGCCGATGGCGTGCATGTCTTTATAGAACTCGTGAAACGTCGCATGCGGCAGCCACGCTTCATCGAAATGCAGCGTCCCAATTTTGCCGTCAAGCAACCCGATCAACGTTTCTACGTTATAGATGATCCCGTCATAGGTGCTTTGCGTGATCGTCAAAATTCGCGGCTTCCGATCGGGATGCTTGGCCTGAGCGGCCTTCGCAAACGGATTGGCCTCAATTTTCTTCTGGATATTCTCGGGACGAAATTCTTCCAGCGGAATCGGACCAATGATCCCCAGATGATTGCGTGTCGGTGTCAGAAAGACCGGTACGGCCCCCGTCATGATGATCGAATGCAGTATCGACTTGTGACAGTTGCGGTCCACCACCACGATATCACCGGACGCCACCGTCGAATGCCAGACCATCTTGTTCGAGGTCGAAGTACCATTCGTTACGAAAAAGCAGTGATCCGCATTGAAGATCCGCGCCGCATTCCGCTCCGAAGCCGCAACCGGACCCGTGTGATCCAGCAGTTGTCCCAATTCCTCGACCGCGTTACAGACGTCGGCCCGTAACATGTTCTCACCGAAAAACTGGTGAAACATCTGCCCGACCGGACTTTTCAGAAACGCGACCCCGCCCGAGTGACCTGGGCAGTGCCACGAATACGAACCATCCTGAGCATAATGGACCAGAGCTCGGAAAAACGGCGGAGCAAGGCTGTCGGTATACGCTTTCGCTTCCCGGATAATGTGCCGAGCCACAAACTCGGGCGTATCCTCGAACATGTGAATAAAGCCGTGAAGCTCACGCAAAATGTCGTTGGGAATATGGTGCGAGGTGCGTGTTTCCCCGTAGAGATAAATGGGAATTTCTGCGTTGCGGCGACGAATCTCTTGAATGAACGCCCGCAAATTCACGACGGCGGGGTCAAGTTCCGGCCCGGGTGTGAACTCTTCGTCGTCAATCGAAAGAATAAACGCCGAAGCCCGGCTCTGCTGCTGCGCAAATTGGGAGAGATCCCCATAACTGGTGACCCCCAGCACTTCCATCCCTTCGCCCTCGATGGCGTTGGCAAGCGCACGAATCCCTAAACCGGATGTATTTTCTGACCGAAAATCCTCGTCAATAATGACGATGGGAAATCTAAATTTCATCGTGATAAAGTCTCTTGTACGTTGCTCCGCCTGAGCACGGAATCCTGTGAAACGATCA
>CAMBQP010000031.1 GCA_945869955.1 Schlesneria paludicola DSM 18645 | reverse complement strand
TCCAAACCGATTCCACTGCACAATGTCATGCAACCGCTCACAGCGACGTGAGGGGGACAGGCACAATTTTCCCGGCTAAATGATGAGTCAATGGTTTAAACGAGTCGGCGGATCTTCACTTTGTTGCGGGAAAAATGAGCCAGTCCCCGGACTGGGCCGCACTTCCGTCAGACCTCTGGCAGACTCCTGAATTTCGAGCGACGACGGGGATAGGTCGACCACAGCGGCCCGATCAGGGTGCCAGATGGGTCTTCAGGAACAGGACTTCCACTCCACGCTGGTAGTCGCTGTTGTCCTTTTTGCTGAATCCATGGCCTTCATTCCCTGCGAAGACGGTCCAAACGGGCTTTCCCCCCGAGCGGACTTTGGCCGCGATTTGTTCCGCTTCAAAAAATGGCACACGGGGGTCATTCCGTCCATGAATCACCAGCAGTGCGGAACGGATTTTTTCGGCGTGATTCAAGGGACTGATCCGCTCGAAGACGGCCTTCATCTGTGGATCACGTTCATCACCGTATTCGGCACGACGCAGATCGACACGATACCCCGCCGTTCTTTCCAGAAACGTCACAAAGTTGGCAATCCCCACCACATCAATTCCCGCCTTGATCCGATCACCGTAGTGCGTGAGCGACGCCAGGGTCATGTACCCTCCGTACGAACCTCCCGCCACCGCAATCCGCGACGAATCCAGTTCCGGCTGTTTGCCAATCCAGTCGAGTAGCGCACCAATGTCCTTGACGCTATCTTCCCGTTTTTCGGCATTGTCGAGTTTTAAATAGGTTTTGCCGTATCCACTCGACCCACGCACATTGGGGCAGACGACGGCCAGTCCGAGTTCATTCACATAGAACTGGATGATCGGTGAAAAGAACGGCTGATACTGCGATTCCGGCCCGCCATGAATGCTAATGTAGACCGCCAGCTTCTTCGCTGCCGCATCGGCATTCGGACCACGGACCGATGCACGCGGCTGAAAGTAATACGCGGGAATCATCCGACCATCAAACGACGGGAACTGAATCCGCGTCGGGGTCACAAATGAATCGGGGTTGAGTCCCCCGACTTCGCTGAATGTCCAGCGTGTCATTTCCCCGCTTTCCAGCAGAATCGAGTACGCATCGGGGGGAGCGTCGGGCCGGGCCAGCGTAAATCCCAATCGCTTGCCATCGGGAGAAAACTCGATCCCCGACACAATCCCGAGGGGGAGCTTTAGTTCCCGCCGGTGTCCCTCGTGGTCCGTCAGCAAAAACAGCCGGGAGGCACCATCTTCATTCACCGTGAACGCCACCTGTCCCGAATCCACATCCACCGCCAGATCCGAAACATCCCAGGAAATGTCGTCGGTCAACCAGCTGTATTTCCGCGTTGCCAGATCGAATCGCGCCAGTCGGCGAAACTCGCCCCCCGCATCGGTCGCGATCAGAATCGATTTTCCATCGGGTGCAAAGGCCATCGGGCCAATCGCCGCCTTTTCCTCGGTCGGTAACGGGAAGTCGGTCCGCTGACCACTCGCCACATCCAGCAGTGCGGGATAGGACTCGTTCGCCGACACAAACCGCGAGATGAGCAGCTGCTGACCATCTCGAGACCAGTCCGCTGTATTCCAGGTCTGCTTGTCCACGGTCATCAGCAGTGTCATCGAGTCGGGTTGGCGCGGATCGATCAGATACAAATCGGTATCCCGGCCATTCCGTTTGTTGCTGGAAACCACCGCCTGCGAACCATCCTGCCGCACCGCTCCCAGCTTATTCCGCGATTTGCCATCCGTCAGCAGGGTGGTCTGGAAATGCTGTCGGTCGAGCCGATAGACCTGATCGTTTTCGTTTCCCCCCGTATCCATCAATAACAGGATCGAGCCATCTGTTGCTCGGGGAACAAACGCCCCTGAGACCGGTTCATCAAAGAACGTGATCTGCTCACGCCGGCCCGCTGGTGCATAAACCCGATGCAGCTGTGACGAATTGCCGAAACGGGTATTGATCAGGATGCCGGTTCCGTCTGGAGCCCAGCCCCGAAACGAGGCACCGCGAATACTCTGGTACTGAGCCAGTTTGGCAAAGATTTCCGCCGGAACCACGGGAACCTCCTGGGTTTCAATCGCAGCCGGTTTACGCGCATCGGCTTGCCCCCACAGGGAATTCTCGACCACGCTCAAGCGAAAAACCAACGCGAGGACCAAAACCAGTTGACGAAGGGAGGGGTGTTTCACGGATGACCTCGTACTCAGAAAGTTCCAGGGAAAGTGTTCGAGTCAGTTCCACGCAAGTTCGATCAGGGATCATAGCGAACTCTTGCAGGACCCCAAATCGATTCGGGGGGTCGCCTTGCTGCAATTTCGGGATTACGAATCGGGATTGTGAACGAGACCCGTTTCACGGCTTGGCAATCGTTCAGATCTGGCAGGATGCCGTAACCACGCGGCAGGATGCCGGAAATACAAGTCCTCGTTTCCAGGCTTGGTTAGTTCAAGGCTTGGCATATGTCACGGTACTGAGCCGATCGAGCTCGATATTTTCCACCGTCTGTTTTGTCCCGTTAGGCCAGAGGATTTCGAGCCGAATCGGTGAGGACTGGTCCCCGAGACCAAAGTGCAGCACCAGATCATTCTGATTCCCTTCTCCGGTCCCCGCTTCTACCTGCCGAGTGATCGTCCGGCCAGATAACGGGATCCGAACCTGGGCTCCGATGGCCGAACGGTTCATTGTTTTCCCGTCCCCCTCTAACCGGACTTCGACCCAGTGACGGTTGCGGGAATCGTTGCGGGAATCGTTCATGGACTGGTTCTCAAATAACTTTCCTGCCGTCACCAGATCGAGATCCCCGTCATGGTCGAAATCGGCCCAGGCGGCCTGATAGGTCGCGGGGAGCGAACCGAGATTGGCTGTCATCGTGGCATCACGAAATTCAAAATCTCCCTCGTTTTGAAACAAAACCGGGTTGTTTTTCCGGCCAAACGAGGCGGTTTCGTAAACCGTCGTGAAGAACAGGTCGAGATCCCCATCGTTATCAAAATCACCCGCACTGGGGCTGGCATAAGACTCTTGATAGAAGACCCCACAGGGGCCTCGATCGGCAAATACAAAACCGGCCTCGATACCGGGGTTCGAGAGAAAACGGGACTTGGGCTGATCACCTCGTTGATCCACATGGGCAAAATTTCCGACGAACAAGTCAAACGTCCCATTACTGTCGAAGTCGCCCCAGGCAGCACCGATCGAATGCCCACCGTCAAATCCGGGCGAGGTTCCGACCGCATTGTGCTTCGCGGTCAGATCCAGCAAATGCCCCTTGCCATCATTCCGCCACAAGACATTCGGCTGCAAACGATAATTCGACACATAGACATCCAGGTCACCATCCTGATCAAAATCGCACGCGGTCACCCCCCGGCTGCGATACCGGCCGTCGCTCCACGCCAACCGAAATGACTTACCCTGCTCATTGAGCAGCAGGAAGTTCGGGTAAGTGATTCCCGCATCCCAGTCCTCGTATCCCCCGACGTAGAGATCCACAAAACCATCACCGTCAAAGTCCCCGCAACACGCACCGCGCGAGACACATTTCGGCAGGGTCGGCAGCGGAATCGTGGTGAATTCTTTCCCTCCCTGGTTCCGAAACACCTGCAACGAGGACCACGAAAACAGGTCTACCAGGCCATCATTGTCGAAGTCGGCGGCCACCACTTCGCCGAGTCCCTCGGCCAGCTTGCTGAACCCTCGCCCCGCGTCATTCCGCCAGACGGCACCCCCCGCACATAAGTCTGCCCAATCATCACGGTCCAGATCGACCCAACAGGCTTGCGAGTTCGCCAGTTGCAACCCGAGTTCCGTGGTCCGGTCGCGAAAGCCCTTGGCAACAGACGCATCCTGAGCGAAGCTCAGCGTGACCATAAGCAACGGTGCCAGCAGCAGTGGTGGGCGCAATCCAAGTTGCTTCAATCGTCGCTTCAATCGACCTTGCGATTGAGACTGAGCCGCAACAACCGCTTTGGATTCGACACGTTTTTTGCAGGATTTGATGGACATTGGCAGAATTTCCCTGCAAATCAGAGTTTTGAAACAGACCGGAATCCCGGTTCGAAATCGCACGCAAGCGCTCAGAGCCTGATGAGTTACTGAATCTCACCAAACGCCAGGCGGAAACCGTTGAGGTCCTCAATAACCATCTCACGCAGCCCATACGGAGTCGTCTGAGGAGGTTGCATGACGACCGCTCCCCGTTGGCGAAACTCCGTATACAACGTGTCGAGATCGCTGACGTACAGGTAAAGATCCCGTTCCAGCGACTGCCGTATCCGCTCGGGGCTCGGACCCCGCCGAATTTGAAAATGAATCCAGAGAGATTGTCGTTTCACGATGGCGTAGACCCCACCCGGTTCGTCTGCGGAGGGTTGAAAGACACCGTCGACCGGGTCCAGGAAAAAACCCAGCACATCCCGATAGTATTCTGCTGCCGCGCGGACGTTTTGCACCCCCAGGATCGGGGCGACTCGCCAGAGAGACGTTTGCATGCGGAAACCCTCGTTAGGGTGGAAATTCAGTTTTCAGTTTTCAGTTTTCAGAGTCTTGAATTGTTCTCTCCTCTGATTCTTGTGATTCGTGGTTCACAATCTTCGCATTTTTTAACAGGGTTTGATTCGCGAATCGACTGCAGGATTCCAAAGATTTGGCGGAATGCGGTTGTGTGAAGGTGACCACAACGCCAGTCGAGACCGTTTTATCCGATGGTCCTCGGTGTCAACAAAGACGGATCAGGGACCAAAGTCGTTATGTTTGCGGCAGGGTCATGGATTTGTACTTCCCGCACGGGATTTGTAGTTGAACCAAAAAACGGGATTGTTCATGGTTGCAGCGATGGAACAACTTGCGACTCGATTTTCGGTTGGTTTTTGCCAAGCGAGACCTTGTTTAATGCTGCCCAAGATTCATGGCTGCCCAAGAGTTTGACTCATCGCCAAACAACTCTCAATCCTCGCATGCACTCGCCCTTTTTTTCGAATCCCATCACAATACCGAATTCACTCGCCATACGGTCGCAGCACCCTCGAAAGCCAGTCCGGCCGCCCATCCGCCGCGACTGTTTCGTCGGGAATGTTCGTCGGGAATGAATCACCGCGACGGTTTTCGCTGTTTTGGCCGACCTGATCGCCGGAATACCGGGCCGCGGTGGCCGGCCCTGGCATTCACAGGGAAGAGAGACGACGTGGCGGGTTTCGGGCGCCCACGGATAAAGTTCTCTTTGCAGAATGCGGGCGTCCTGCTATCACTCCTATCCCCGCCCTCTTTTTCCGTTTGAACAGTTCAAGGGCTGTCCGATGAAGGTCATTTCCGTTCCATCTCTGTGGCTAGCGAGTCTTATGACGACTGTCGTAGTCAGTTTTAGCGGCTGTACAGTGGGAGGAAAAAGTTTTTCCATCGACAGCAATTCTCGCGTTCCTTTTTTTGGATTGGAACTGCAAGAGCGAAAACCCAAGAGTACGGCACCGGCTTACCGGTCCATTTCCTGGTCGGGTGGCGGAAATCCTGAGGTGGAAGTTGCCTTGCAACGAACTGCAACCACAACCATTGTTTTGCCAAAGCGGCGCAAAAGAACGGTATCTCTTGATCCGCAAGAGGATTTGGTTGCCCGTCCTGCGGTCCTTCCGAGGGTTGAATCCCGGCGAGAAAACGCGGCCACTCAATCGACTCTAATTCCGCTGACGATCTCGTCAGATACCGGCCCAGACCAAAAAACCACGTTGCGAAACGTCGATTTCCAATAAACTTCTCGGCCTGCGATGACGAAACGACTGTCGCATGAGCATGCGATCGCTCGTGCAGGTTGTGGTTTTTCGGATTTCTGCCCCACGTGGCCCCGCCGTCTGAGCCCCGCATGTTTGGCCGTTGGTTTTCCTTCTGAGGGCGGGGTGTTACACTTGGAGTGATAACGGGGCTTCAATCCCCTTATCACCAAAGGGTTTCTTCGGTACTTGAAAGTGGCTCGATGGTTCGACAGGAATGAACCGCAGGAAATTCGCGTGATTGACGGGGGTCTGCTGCGGAATACAATCGCTGATGAGGATGCCCGGATGACGCGGTTACCAGGGATCATTGATCGGTCGGACAGAGGGTCCTGAATTCATTAGAAAGAGCAGGTTTCGGTGCAAGTCGACATTTCCGTCCGGCACGGACACGGGACATTGAGTCCCAGTGTTAGCGATCACATCAGAACCAAGTCTGAAAAACTGTTAACGTTTTTCGACCGGGTTACCGCGATCAAAGTGATCGTTGATTTTTCCAACGATCGAGCGAACGTCGAAATCCTTGTGGATGCCGAACATCGCCATGATCTTGTGTCTCATGAATCGGGGGCAGTGGGTGAGCCCGTCACTCCTGTCTTCGACGCGGCACTGCATAAGATGGAGCAGCAACTGCGGAAATACAAAGAAAAAATTCAAGACCATCGGCGAGATCCTGCACTTGGCGAGATCGCTGAAGCAGCGGAAAAGCGTAACCCCGAAGCCACACCGTAAATCTAACGACATTCGAGATCAAAGCCAAAAAGGGGTTATTTCATGAAGTTGTGCGACTTCGTCGTTTCAGGAGCCATTGTTCCTGGACTTCCTGTTGGAAGTAAAGAGACGGCAATTCGAGCCATGGTCTCGAGTCTGCAGCAGGCCGGAAGCATCAAATCAGAAGACGAAGACAATATTGTCGCTGCGATTTTGAAGCGAGAAGAACTCGGTTCAACAGGGATTGGGCGCGGTGTCGCCGTGCCTCATACCAAACATGGTTCCACGGATAAGCTGATTGCTGCCGTGGCGCTGGCCAAAGAAGGCGTTGATTTTGCAAGTCTTGATGGTGAGCCGGTTTATATTATTTTCCTGCTGATATCGCCTCCTGATCGCCCCGGAGATCATTTGCGAGGGCTGGAAAATATTTCACGTCATCTGCGGAACGACCATTTCTGTAAGTTTTTGCGCCAATCCAAGACCCAGGAAGATATTTGGGAACTTCTGTTGGAAGCAGACAACAATCAGATCTGAATCCCTTCAAATTTTCGAAGGGCGAAGGAGCCCTTGGCAGTCATTCGCGGCTTGTGATTCGTGGCTCGCTTGCCATCGCATTTGTCGCGAACGTATCCGAACGAGTGCCTGCCGCACGCGTCGTAATTCCATTTTCATCCCCACGTGATGATCGATTCATCATGTCTGATGCTGTAATACATCGTCGAACGCTCATCGTAGTCAATGACCAGGGGTTGCATTTTCGCCCCTGTCAAATGATTGCTGTCGCCGCACAGCAACATCCTGGATCCGTGATCCTGTCCCGGGGCTCGATTCGTGCTGATGCGAAAAGTCTGTTGGAATTATTGACGCTGGTTGCAGAAAAGGAATCGGTTTTGGAATTGGAAGTCATAGGCGATCACGGCGATGAGTTGGCAGGAAAAATGAGTGAGCTTTTCTCGTCCGGTTTTGAAGTGTCTCATCCTCCGGTCTAACGCCTGATACCTTAATGTTCTCTGTAGATTGTCGAATTTCATGCAAATCAAACGCGGCATCGCAGTTTCTCCCGGTGTAGCGATTGGGTCGGCGATGGTGCTTGGTGCCGAGAATTTCCGAATTCCGCATCAATATGTTTCGGCGGATGCGGTCGACTTCGAAAAAAAGCGATTCCATACCGCAATCGACGCCGTTTGTGAAGAAATTTCTGCGAATGAAAATCTGGCGCGCGAGCGTCTCGGTGATCAGTATGCCGCCATTTTTTCTGCCTACTTGATGATTGTCCGCGACCCTCAGCTGATCGAGCAGGTGGAAAAGCGGATTGAACAGAAACTTTCACCCGAGTATGCCGTCAGCCAGGTTCTTGGTCAGTATGCCAAACAGTTGCAGAATCTTGGGGGGCAGTATCTGGCGGAACGGTCTGTCGATATTTTGGATCTGGAAAAAAAGATTCTGCGGCATCTTTTGGGTGAGCGGCGAGAAGAGTTAGGCCACCTTACGGCACCGGTTCTGGTGCTGGCCAGCAACCTGACACCCAGCGAGACGGCGAATCTGGACCGCAAGTTTGTGCTGGGGTTCGCCACCGAGGTGGGGGGGCATACCAGTCACACGGCGATTCTGGCGGGGGCCATGGAGATTCCAGCCGTCGTGGGGATCGGTCGATTTCTGGCGGATGTTTCGGGGTCAGAAACGATTATCATTGACGGCAGTCACGGCCTGGTAATTATCGATCCTGATGAAGAAACGCTGCTCAAATACCGGGATTCGGAAGAGCGGTTTCGGAGTCATGAGCGTCGGTTGAAATTGCTGAGTAAGCTCCCTTGCCTGACCCAGGATGGCGTCGCCATCAGTTTGCAGGGGAATATTGAGTTTCCTCACGAAGCGGAGCCCTGCAAGGAAAAAGGGGCGGCGGGGATCGGTTTGTATCGAACCGAATTTCTCTACCTGGAATCCAATCGGGAGCCTACCGAAGAGGACCACTATCAGGCATATTGCCAGGTCTTGAAGGCGTTTCCGGATCAGCCGGTCATCATCCGCACCCTGGATCTGGGCTCAGACAAGATGCCCGGTGCCTTGCGGGCGAAGTATCCAGAAAGCATCAATCCCGCTTTAAGCGTGCGGAGTATTCGCCTCAGTCTGCAGCATTTGCAGTTGTTTAAGACCCAACTGCGGGCGGCACTGCGGGCGGCTGAGTTTGGTGATCTGCGGATCATGTTTCCGCTGATTTCGACCTTATTGGAATATCGCCAGGCCAAAATGGTTTTGAGCGATGTGGCAGAAGATCTGGAAGAGCAGGGGATTCCATTTCGCCGCGATGTTCCGATCGGTATGATGGTGGAAGTCCCGTCGGCGGCGATTATGGCGGAAGAATTTGCGAGAGAAGTCGGGTTCTTCTCGCTTGGGACCAACGACCTGATCCAGTACACTTTGGCAGTGGATCGGGCCGATCAGGCCGTAGCCAACCTTTATCGGTCTGGTGATCCTTCGATTTTGCGGATGATCCGGAATGTGGTGAACGCAGCGAAAAAACACAACATTTCGGTATCGGTCTGTGGTCAGATGAGTTCTGACCCGGTTTTCCTTCCCTTATTGATAGGGATGGGAATTCGACAATTTAGTGTGACACCCCATGCGATTCCGGAGCTGAAGGAGGTTATTCGAAATCTGACGATCCCGAAGGCAGAAAAAATTGCTGCCCGCGCCGAGACTTTAGAAGTCGCGCGTGATGTTGAAAATTATCTTGGAGGGGAGCTGAGGCGACTCTGCCCCGATTTAATGCAGTTGGACTGAACCGCGATTTCGGCTCGATGAGCCGTTCGCTACGATGCAGTCGCCTGCAAAAACCGAAAGGTTGCCGCGGTCGTGTGACCGCGACGAAACACATTGGATTGGATTCATTTTCGAGTGCGCATTTGTAAACCAGAGACCAACGACCGACAAACGATTGATCGAACGTCGCGCTGTTGGAATGATGACTTTAAGTTCCGCTGCCATGGGCAGTTGGTCGATTTCGTTGCGCCGCGTCAAGTCATTGATGCCGCGCAGGAACATCGTCGAAGACCATCGATCGTTGGTGGCATTGATCGTCGCAGGGGATTCGCGTCGGGGCCTGTTGGCTTGACGCAGAGAGCAACCTTTACCGGAAATTGTCTCCCCCACGGTCAACGCCTCAACCGGTCCTCTTCGTTCCTTAAAGTGGATTTAGCCCCGACAGACTTTGGGCGAGCGGTTGATCCGTTCGAGACGGTCGAAGTTTCTGGAATGATCGCGCCGCTTTTCGTCTTGTTCAGGTCACTCGTTTCCCTCAGCTTCCTCGCGGAAGTTCGGAATCCGGCTGGCGACTCCCCATTTGCGGGTTGCCAGATTCCTGGGATGTTCGTGACCGTAACCGGTTCGCAATTCGGCCTGCGCACTCATTCTTCAAAAAGGGTGAGTAATGAAAAAAGAAATGTTGATGAATGTTCTCCAGCCAGAGGAGAGCCGAATTGCCATCGTCGAGGATGGGACGCTGCAAGAACTGTACGTTGAGCGAAACAGTCTCGAAAATTATGTCGGTAACATCTACAAAGGCCGGGTCGTCAATATCGAGCCCAGTATCCAAGCGGCGTTCGTCGACTTTGGGGTCGGTCGTAATGGGTTCCTGCACGTCAGCGATGTCGAATACCAATACTACAAGCATCTGGTGGATGGTAAAGAAACGGACGACGGGGATGGGGAGGACGGGGACGAAGACGAAGGCCGCCCAGCACGCTCGCCCCGCGGCAAATTCAATGAACGCAGCGTCCGGAACAAGCCACCCATTCAAGACATTTTGAAGCGGGGTAGTGAGGTCCTCGTCCAAGTGATCAAGGGGGCCATCGGTTCCAAAGGCCCGACTCTTTCCACCTATGTCAGCATCCCCGGACGGTATCTCGTTTTGATGCCCGGACTCCAACGAGTCGGCGTCAGTCGTAAAATTGCCGACGATGATGCCCGCAAGCGGCTGAAGCGAATTCTCCGTGACCTGAGTCCCCCCGAAGGGCTGGGATTTATCATCCGCACAGCAGGGGTCGATCGTTCGCAGGCCGACTTGCAACGCGACTTGAACTATCTGTTGCGGTTGTGGAAGGTGATCGTCAGTCGCGTCAAAAAATTCCCGGCTCCTGTCGACATCTATGAAGAAAGTGACATGATCACCCGGACGATCCGGGATATCTACACCTCGGAAATTGATGCGATCTGGATCGATGAACCCCGGGCTTACGAACGGGCGTGCGAGTTTATGAAGATCGTCCTTCCCCGACACGTTGATCGTGTCAAGCTTTACGAGGGGAAAGAACCGATCTTCCAGCAGCACGACATCGAGCAGGAGATCACCCGCATCCAAAGCCGCCATGTTCCTCTGAAGGGTGGGGGATCAATCGTGATCGACCAGACCGAGGCACTGGTTGCGATCGACGTGAACAGCGGAAACTTCCGGATTGATGACGATGCCGAAGAAAATGCCTACCAGGTCAATCTGCGCGCCGCAGAAGAGATCAGCCGACAGATTCGACTGCGAGATCTGGGGGGGGTGATCGTGAACGATTTCATCGATATGCGAGACGAGCGGCACCGACGTGGTGTCGAACGAGCCTTGCATAACGCTGTCAAACGGGATCGGGCTCGGACCAAAATTCTGCACATCAGTCCATTCGGCCTGATTGAAATGACTCGACAACGGATTCGTCCTTCACTACGCCGATCGGTCTATGAAGATTGTCCTTGTTGCTCGGGAACGGCTCAGGTCAAAACCGCCGAAAGTATGTCGATCGATGTCATGCGGTTGTTGATGTCGCACGCGAACCGGGACGATGTCTCGAAAGTGACCGTCGAAGTTCATGAGCGGGTTGCGGCGTTTTTGAATAATCGCAAGCGGAAGGATATTACGCAACTTGAGGATACGTATGATGTTTCGGTCACAATTGACACCAAAGTGGGTGTCGGGCCCGAGCATCTGAAGTTCCATTGTTCGAATGCCGTGGGAACCGAAGTCAGAATTCTTCTGAACCCGGACTCGAAATCGAAAGCCTAAATCGATATCCTGTACCTCCCCACCTGCTTTGGATCGCCAAAGCAGGTCCGTCAGTGGGCTGCCTGAAACAACGGGTTGCCTGAAATTTGGGTCCATGCTTTCAAGGTCGATGCTATGTTTGCAGTGTTTGAAGACGGCGGTCGTCAGTTTCGAGTCAAGTCAGGCGATGTCTTGGCTGTGGATTACCGAAATGACGTGCAGGACGGTCAGGCAATCACGTTTGACAAGATTTTACTTGCCAATGGCGGCGGTCCCAGCATTGTTGGACAGCCGGTGATTTCCGGAGCCACCGTGACCGCCGAGGTTGTTACGGCCCAGTTGAAGGGGCTCAAGCTGGAAATCCAAACGTTTCATCGCCGAAACGCGTCGAAGCGTCATACCGGTCACCGACAAAAATATACTCGCGTGAAAATTACGGGAATTACCGTCCCGAATCTCACCGTTGTTGAGCGACCTGTGGCTCCTGCAACGACCTGATTGTTGGCGGACCTAGGTTCACTTTAGAGGTCATTCCACGCGGAACGATTTATCGTTCCGCGTTTTTTTGCTGCGCATTGAGCGATCGCTCGGAACGCTCGTCTTTGGGGACCGCTGTTTGCCGGTCAATTTGCCAGACGGTTTTCCAGATGAAATGGGACCTAAGTTCTCTCGGGAGCCTGACCAGGTTTCTTCGTAGGGGAACCCCGCTCATTGAGATCCATCCCCTTGTTCTCGGCGAGTCTGGCTTTGACGAGCTTTTGTACCAGAGATGCGGGAAGCGGCTGGTCTGGAAAAAAGCGGATCGTCCCTTTGCTCGTTCCAAAATCTTGGACCTCATCCACGAACTGATCGAGGATTGAGGCACTCATCAGGTACAGGGCACAGTGCTTGGCTGTCGCACCGAACCCCACCAGCATTCTCGAATTGCGGAAAGCCGGAATCCCGTAACTGATGCACTCTTCGGCTAGGGGGGCCGCCGCACGGATCGTTTTTCGCAGCTTTTCAAGTGCCACTCGCTGATCATCACGCACACCAGCCAGGTACTGATCAATGGTGGTCGGCTTCACTTTGCTCATTTTGTAAACTCTTTCCCAAACATCACGGGATCTGGTCCAAAGAGAATCCCGCGACACAAAAGTCGTTGAAATTGGCTGAAAATCAGCAGCGTTCCGGTAAGTCCATGGAATCCTGCAGTCGATTCCTGAATCTCACCCCGTTCAAAAAATGTGAAAATTGTGAACCATGAATCAAACGAATCGCGCGAAGAGCAAGCGAAGAGAATTCCAGATTCTGAAGGCTGAAAACTCATTTCTTCAGCCTCAGCGAATAAAGCCGTTTGTCGGTTCGAATCAGCAGACGATCACCCGCAATCGCGGGTGTTGACAGGCAGATTTCGTCATCAGCGAGGCTGTTGGTATGCAAAACCTCAAACTTGTCCCCCGCAGCAATCACACTACAAACGCCATCTTCATCCAGGCAAAAAATCTTTTTCCCGTAACTCCAGGGGGACGCGGTGAAAGCACTACCCCGTTGCAATCGCTGACCTTCGTACAGCGTGGCTCCGGTTTGAGCCTCGTAACAACCGACCGTTCCCCGGTCATACAGAATGAACAGGCGTCCCTGGTCAACGAGCGTAGTCGGATTGTACGGAGCAATTTTTTGGCTGGACCAGGCGATAAACGGATTGCTGGTTTCCCCTTTCGCCAGCGTTAAGTCACCACTTGCCCCTGGTTTGATCGCATACAGGGCTTTCACCGGGTCCAGCACATAGCCCGAACTGATGTAAAGCAGTCCATCGGCCACATAGGGGGTCGCGATCGTGATGCTCGACATTCCCTTCAAAGACCAGATCAGCTTCCCCTGCTGGTCGTAGCTGCGAACCGCACCCGTTCCCGCCGTCACGATCTCAGTCGTGTCACCATGTACCCAGACGAAGGGGGTTGCCCAATTACTTTTTTCCTCACGATCGATCGACCAGAGCAAACTTCCCGACCGCTTGTCCAGGCTCGACAGCGACGATTTTTCGTCATTATCCGAGACGTAATACAGGGAATTCCCATGCAAAACCGGTGAGGCTGCCGTTCCCCAGCCGAAACGGGTGGGCCGCGAGGGGAGGAGATAATTCCAGACTTCTTGACCCTCAAAATCGAAGCAGAAAATGCCAACATTCCCGAAACAAACATAGACCCGCTCACCATCCGTGATCGGTGTTTCCGAGGCATAACTATTTTTCAGATGGATCGAGGTGGTTGGAGCCCCCTTTTTCACCGTTCGCTCCCAGACGAGATTTCCCGTTTCGAGCTCCAGGCAGAGCACTTTCCATTCATGAATCGTGGACGAGGGTTGCGGACGGTCACCGCCGAAGTACAGCCCTTTTTTCAGCGGCTCGGTCTCACCCGAATTCACGACCGTCGACAGGAAAATCCGATTCCCCCACACGACCGGTGACCCCCAGCCACGGCCGGGGAGTTCACTTTTCCACTCCACGTTTTCAGTCGCAGACCAGCGATCAGGAAGGCCTTCGTTTGCCGAGACCCCTGTGGAGTCTGCACCACGAAACTGGGGCCAGTTGCTGGTGTTTTCCGCAGCCTGAATCGCCATGACCCCCATGAATAACAGGGTAAACATCGGCATCAGGGGGCTCGCGTGCGTGATTCGACAAAACATCGTGGAACCTTCGTTTGAAATCATTTTGTGGCTGGTGAGACAGGAATCATGGCTGCAATTCTCGTTTTCAACAAGACTACCGCTGTGTTGTTATGGTTTACCGCAGAATGATCGAGTCTGCTGCTGCCGTCATCAATCAAGAACTTCATTCCAGGAATCAACCGACTTGACGGAAGTCGGGCTTGCGAAATGGTCGTGTGGTGATGACACTAGCGAAAGAATCTCCGCGATGCTGCGAAGTTCTGTTCGGGTTCCCCTGTGATCATTTTCAATGGATGGTCAGGAGTTTGTCGCTGAAATCATGAATGTGTTGCGTCGCAAGCCTCAATCAAAATGTCCGCTCTATCTCACTGACGAGGAACGAGGCGGTTTGCGCGCAGCGGGTCGCTTCAATGCGGAATTGATGGATTATGTTCGCCCGTTCGTTAAAGCAGGGACGACGACTCTCGATCTCGACAAACTCGTGTACGAATACACGATGGATCATGGTCATATTCCTGCCTGTCTCGGCTACAAGTCGTATCCGAACAGCCTGTGTACCAGCGTGAATGAAGTCGTCTGTCATGGCATCCCCAACAAGATGCCACTGCGCGAGGGTGATATTATCAACGTCGACCTGACCACCATTGTCGATGGCTGGCACGGTGATTCGTCTGAGACGTTTCTCATCGGACAGGTTTCCGCCGAGGCCCAACGCCTGGTTCAACTGACGTTTGAATCGTTGTATCTGGGGATCCAGGCGATACAACCGTTCGGGAAAATTTCTGATATCGGTCAGGCGATTGAGACCTTCGCGCGGAAGCATGGCCTGTCGGTGGTCCAGGAATATCAGGGACACGGTCTTGGCCGCGAATTTCATCAGGAACCAGGAGTCCCGCATTATGTCCCGCGGACCGGTATCGCTCAGGTGGTGATCGAGCCGGGAATGTGCTTCACGGTCGAGCCGATGTTGAATATCGGAACTTGGCGAACCATGCTGGATTCGCGAGACAAATGGACCGTCAGAACGATGGACCTGTCGTTGTCGGCACAGTTCGAGCATACGATCCTGGTGACCGAAACCGGTACCGAAATTTTGACCCTGACCAAGAATGGCCCCCAAGTCGGACAGCAGTTCTAAACGGTGTCATTCGGTCGGCAAAATAATTTCGTACAGATCCACCTGCTGGACTTCATCGCTGCAGACCTGTTTCCAGCGAAGTTGCGTCAAGGGATGTGCCTGGACTTCCTCGCGAGTCCCAAAGCTCCTTTTCATCATCACGAATCGGGCGCCGCTCTCGTTCAATCGCTTCAGCCCTGAATTCTCGTTCGAGTAATCCGGAAACCGAGGCTGGGGGTCGTTCGCCCCCTGTTTTCCCTTGCGCTGAAACGAGGCGAATCCATTGTGCAGGTCGAGATAGGGTTTGGGGAAAAACCCGGAATACCCATTCACCAACGGTCGACCGTGGAATGTTCCCCAGTACATCCAGGTGGTCGTCTCTTCGTAATCCCTGGTCACCGAGCCCGCGGGGAAGGGGAGGCAGGCAAGAGCTCCCCCTAGCTCGTCGTGATCACGTAACCACATGACCCAAGCGGGCAGGGGTTTCGCGGCAGTAACCGCATACAGTCGCGAAGCAGGGGGGATCGCCTCGAACGTGATCAGTAAGCTAACGACGACGAACGGAAACGCACAGGGGGACCACCGCCACCAGTTGCTGCCAAACCCGCAATCCGAATTGACCCCCATCAACTCCAACCCCTTTGCCGGTTGCGATGCTAGCTTCAGGGGCGGTCGTCGCCCCCAGCGAATCGGATTGAACAGCTCGATCGCTTCCAGACTGAGCCAGACGATGGCGAGCTGTACAAAAATCGCGAAACGGAAGGGACTGCGAATGAGCGAAAATCCGGGGACATACTGTTGGAGCAGGCTGTACGGTACGGCCTCTCCGATCAATGGCAAACTGGCAGAAAGTCGCACGGTGGGACCCAGAGACAGTCCGAACGCCATCGCACCGAACAGCAACGCAAACAACCCCCACCGCCGGCGCTGAGGATTCGCACAGGCAACAAGAAATCCCAGCGGAGCCATCATCGTCTTGAACCACCCCGCTCCGAGCGTCCAGACCTGGGCCCGATCGACTTCCGGAAATTCCAGCCACGACATCAGACTCGCCCAAGGGAGATTTGTGTAGTCTCGCCAATGCGCTGACAGACTGAAGACAAGTTCCTCAGTGCGAGCCGTTTTCCAGTGATGTTCACTGGCCAGCGTGTGCTGCATCCAAGCAAACGGGCCAATCATCAGGCCGGACAGTAGCGCCGCCACGGCAACGTGACACCAGAACGATTTGGTGAGCAGTCGCTGATTCCAGAAGCAGATCGAACAGGGGACCAGTAGGAGCGTCAGAAAGAGACCCCAGTAATTACAGAGCCAATAGGTTAAGCCATAGGCAAGTCCCAGCCGAACTCCCACGAGTCGGTTCCTCCAGCATGGCCCCGATAATCGTGAGGGGGATGCTGCTGATGAACTCGAATGAGTCTCGGCCTGACTGACATCGGCATCGGCTGGGGCATTTGCCGGGGCTGGTTCGTATCCGAACAAATCCAGCATGGCCAGCAATGTCCAGTGGATTCCGCATAAGGTTGTTAATTGAACGACGCCAAACTGCCAGATCACAAACGGAAGAATTTGCGACATCACGCCACCACAAAATGCCAGCCACGGACGATGCCCCAGACGCCGGAATAACTGATGAGCACTCAATCCATTCAGGGTCAGAATCAGCAATTGATAGACGTTATAGGCCAACACCCGATTCCCTGTGGCCCATACGAGGGGAGCCACAATCAGCGAGGTCGGCTGCGTTTCAGAAAAGGGGAACGTCTTTTCCGTCGGGTAAAAGAGGGGAGCATCCCAATAGTGCTGAAACCCGTGTTGCGCCCGATCGGCATTCCACCAGACCGTCCAAAGATTCAACATCGGCACCGTCGCGTCCTCTTCGCGACCGTACGAAATGTGGGTCGTCACCGAACCGACCAGTCGCCACTGGATGAGAAGCGTGATGGCGACGTACAACCAGAACCACCGCCAGTCATTGGCCTGATTCAAGCTGGAAACGTTGTTGCTGGGGCCACAAGCGATCATCGTCACGCGTGGATTGTCATCGATTGGCAATTCGAGTGATCCCCGCTTCCCGCAGAATTCAGGCAGAACCATTACGACGATCGGTTGAGCGCAGGCATCCAGCTCGGTACGCATCCGCCATCGCGAGCGGAATCGCCGCTTCGGCCAGCACCACCTTCGCCTGGTTCTCGACAGTGAGTGCCTTCATTTCCTGCTCGGCCGCGACGGCACGAGCCCGGCGTTCTTCCGCCTTCGCACGGGCAATTCGCATGTCGGCTTCCGCCTGATCCGCCTGCAGCCGGGCACCAATATTGTCACCCACGTCGATATCCGCGATATCAATCGAGACGATCTCATAGGCGGTCTGAGAATCAAGCCCCTTGGCCAGCACTGTTTTGGCAATCAACATCGGATTTGCCAAAACTTCATTATGCGTGTTACACGAACCAATAGCCGAAACAATCCCCTCACCGACCCGAGCCACAATCGTATCTTCTGTGGCACCGCCGACCAGTTGTGCCAGATTGGTTTTCACCGTCACCCGCGCCCGGGCCTTGAGCTGAATTCCGTTTTTGGCGACGCCGTCGAGTGTTGTCCGTCCGAAGGATTTCGGATCAGGACAATCGATAATTTTCGGATTCACGCTGGTTTGGACCGCCTCGAGCACATTCCGGCCCGCCAGATCGATTGCCGACGCTGTGTCCCAGTTCAAGTTAATCCGTGCCCGATGGGCCACGATCAAGGCCCGTACGACCGCTTTAATATTGCCACCCGCCAGGTAATGGGCTTCCAATCGCTCGGTGGTGATGTCTTTCAAGCCCGCCTGTACACACATAATCTTGGCATCCACGATCGCGGTCGGATTCACTTTCCGCAGCGACATGAACAACAGTGCAAAAGGACCGATCCGAGCCTTCGTCACAAAGGCACGCAGCCACAATTTAAAGTACGCGGCGAAGATTGCCATCATGACAACCACAATCAACACGACAAAACCAATTCCGACAATCATCAGGATTCGAATCGTATCTGCGTTCATCTGAAGATCTTTCTCAGAGCAGTTCTGTCATACGGGGGATCGCGAACAACGCTTTCAGCTGTGCTGCAAACTCTCGCGTCATCAAAAATCAGGCTGCAGAGCCCGATTTTCTGCAAAGCCCGATCTTCCACATCTGTCAAAAATTGTCCGCCGCGTTTTGTCCGTCTCCCACATTGTACGGCGCATTTTGACACAGGTCGAGCGACTGTTGAAGTTTGCCTGCTAATCGGCATCAATTTCGGAGAAATCCGAGTACGTTCTCCCGGCGAGGATGATTAAACTATCGGAAGAGGTCAAACTGGAAAATCCAGCAACCTGATCACAGCACCCTACTGGATGGCCTGATGAAACAGATACTGATTTTCGCGGTGATCGGATTCACCTGCTTCACCCGCTTCACCGCCGCCGAGGGGGCGGATCGCGTTTCTTTTAATCGCGACATCCGCCCGATTTTGTCGGATGCCTGCTTTCAATGTCATGGTCCCGACGACAAGCAGCGAAAGTCGGGCCTCAGGCTGGACCTTCAGGATTCCGGACGAAACCCTGCCGAGTCGGGTGCCATCGCGATCGTTCCGGGGCATCCTGAAACGAGTGAACTGGTGCAGCGGTTGGTTTCAACCGATGAGAATCTGAGCATGCCCCCCAGAAAATCGGGCAAGAAGCTCACCGCGGCTCAAATGGAACTGCTCAAACGCTGGGTCGCTGAAGGGGCCGAGTATCAGGGACACTGGGCTTTCATCCCTCCCGAGATTCCCACCGTTCCCGCGGTCAATGACCCGCGTCACGAAATCGTGAATCCCATCGATGCTTTTGTTCGGTCCCGGCTCGGTCCGGCTGGACTCACCCCCGCACCCGCCGCCGACAAGTCCACATTGATCCGCCGAGTCTCGCTCGATCTGACCGGGCTTCCGCCGACACCCGCCGAAGTTGAGGCATTCCTCCAGGACCACTCGTCCCATGCTTACGAAACCGTCGTCGACCGATTGCTGCAGTCGCCGCGGTATGGTGAGCGGATGGCTCAGCAGTGGCTCGACTTTGCCCGCTATGCTGACAGCAATGGTTTTCAAATCGACAGCAGTCGTTATCAATGGCCCTGGCGCGATTGGGTGATCAACGCGTACAACAACAATCTTCCCTTCGATCAATTTACCATCGAACAACTGGCGGGTGATCTGTTACCGAACCCTACGCGATCACAGATCGTGGCCACCGGCTTCAATCGTAATCATCGACTCAATGGGGAAGGGGGGCTGATCGCCGAAGAATGGCGTGTCGAGACCGTCATTGATCGTGTGGAAACGACGGGAATGACTTGGTTGGGCCTGACCTTCAACTGTTGCCGCTGTCATGATCATAAGTACGACCCCATTACGCAGCGCGAGTTCTATCAATTCTTCGCCTTCTTCAACAACGTGGCCGAAAGCGGGACCCTGCAGGGGGAATCGCAAAATACCGAGCCGGTGGTGACCGCTCCTACCGCCGAGCAGGAACTCGCCATCGCGGCACTCGATGAAAAAATCCAAGCCGCCGAAATTCGCGTCAACAGCGAATCCGGTAAGCTTCCCGAGTTCATGTCCAAGTGGGAGCCTGAGTTTAAAGCAAAGTTGTCCGACAAAAACGGAACGGTCTGGAACCCACTCGCTCCCACACGCGTCGCCTCAGAGCGGGGTGCGACCCTGACAAAACTGGCCGACGGTTCCTATCTCGCCAGCGGCGAAAATCCGAATCATGACGTCTACACCATTACCGCTCCACTTCCCGTCGGATCCTTCAGTGGCTTATTACTGGAATGTCTGCCCGATGCGAGTTTGCCGAATCAAAGCCTGGGTCGGTATTCGAACGGCAACTTTGTCTTGAGCGGAGTCGAGGCCGAACTCAGGGCACCGAGCCTGGCCGAACCTCGGGCCGCTCGGTTCGCCAAAGCCGAAGCAACCTATTCGCAGTCTGGTTGGGGGATTGCTCTAGTGCTCGATGATGCCGCCGGCAACGGCTGGGCGGTCGATGGCCCCACCCGTCGCGATCCGACCTCAGCGATGTTTCTCTGCGACGGTCCGATCACTGTCCCCGAACAGGCCACGGTGACCGTTCGCCTCAAACAAGAAGCACTCGGCATGCATAACATCGGCCGCTTCCGCTTGTCGTTCACCTCGCTCCCACCGGGGACAGTGACGCTCGACGGAGCCAAATTCCCCGAAAGCCTCAAAGCAATTCTGGATCTGGCTGCCGACAAACGCTCGGCTGCGGAAAAGGTCGAGCTGGAAACGTTTTTTAAGGCAAACGTCGATAGCCCCTTCCGTCAGGCCGAGTCTGCGGTTGCGACACTCAAGAAACAACGGATGGACCTGATCGCCAGCGTGCCGAACGTCATGGTGATGAAAGAAGCGGGGCCGCGCGAGGCTTTTATTTTGACGCGCGGTGAATACGACAAACGGGGCGAACCCGTGACCGCCAGTCTTCCCTCCATTTTCTCCGCACCCCTCAACGCCGCACCCCTCAACCTGGCACCAATTCAGCCCGGGCCACTCAATCGATTGGATCTCGCCAGGTGGATTGTGAATCCGTCCAATCCCCTCACCGCACGCGTCTGGGTCAATCGGGTCTGGGAGAAGTTTTTCGGAATCGGTCTGGTCAAAACATCGGAAAATCTCGGGTCGCAGTCCGAGTTTCCCTCACACCCCGAATTGCTGGATTGGCTGGCCCTCGAATTCAGCCAGGGGCAAGCACCATGGGACATGAAGGCCCTGCAAAAAAAGATCCTGATGAGTGCCACCTATCGGCAAAGCAGCCGATACGATGCACTGAGCATCAGCGTGGATCCCGAGAACCGGTTGCTCTCACACGGGCCCCGATTTCGTCTCCCCGCCGAAGTGTTGCGGGATCAGGCCTTATTTGTCAGCGGTCTGCTGGTGGAAAAGCGGGGTGGTCCCAGCGTTCGTCCCTATATGCCCGAAGGTGTCTGGGACGAAACCAGTCGGTACGGTGACCTGCGTAATTACAAACATGATCGCAACGACGGACTGTATCGTCGTTCGCTCTACACCGTCTGGAAGCGGACAGCGGCTCCCCCTTCGATGCTGTTGTTCGATGCTCCGAATCGCGAGATTTGCACCGTGAAGCGGTCGCGGACGAATACCCCGCTGCAGGCACTGACGCTGCTGAATGAAATCACGTACGTCGAAGCCTCGAGAAAACTCGCCGAACGAATGTTATTGGGGCAAGAAAACTCCCCCGCCGATCGCTTGCGGAGCGGCTTTGCGTGGGTCACTTCGCGCCCCCCAACCGCAGCGGAATTAGAGGTTTTGATCGAGGGTCTTCAGATCGACCTGGCGCAGCTCAAGCTGCAGCCCGATGCGGCCCAGAAGCTGGTGTTAACGGGCGAGAGTCGCGCCAATCCGACGCTGGATGTGGTCGAACTGGCTGCCTATACGCTTTCGGCAAATGTCCTGCTGAACCTTGATGAAGTCGTCACACGTGAATAACGCTTTCCAGAGAAACCACATGAACCCCCATCATCTGAATTCCGATGCGCTGAATCGCCGGCTGTTCTTCAAGTCTTCGGGTCTGTCGCTCGGGGCTACGGCTCTGGCAGGGCTGATCGGTTCGCCATCTGCGGTCTCGCGCGCCCAAGATCAGCCAAGTCTTGGTTTGCCGGGTTTCCCCTCGTTTCCCCCCAAGGCTAAACGGATTATCTATTTGTTTCAGTCGGGGGCTCCCTCACAGATGGACCTGTTCGACCCCAAACCACAGCTCGAATCGCGTCGCGGCCAGGAATTGCCCGAATCGATTCGTCAGGGGCAGCGGCTGACGACGATGACTTCAGGCCAGTCCAGTTTTCCCGTCGCCCCCTCGCTGTTCAAGTTTGCGCAACAGGGGCAGAGCGGGATGTGGCTCAGCGAACTGATGCCTCACATGTCCAGCGTGGCTGACAACTTCTGCATGATCCGCACGGTCAAAACCGAGGCGATCAATCACGATCCCGCCATTACTTTCTGTCAGACGGGATCGCAGTTGGCGGGGCGGCCCAGTATCGGTTCGTGGTTAAGTTACGGACTGGGGAGCGAGAATCGAGACTTGCCGGCGTATGTCGTGCTGACCAGTTTCGGCAGTGGCCGACCCGATGATCAGCCGCTGTACGATCGACTTTGGAGTTCCGGCTTCCTTCCATCTCAGCATCAGGGGGTTAAGTTCCGCAATCAGGGGGACGCGGTCCTGTATCTGTCGAATCCCCCAGGGGTTGCCCCGGCCATGCGACGAGGCACGCTCGACCGGATTGCTGCACTGAATCAAAAGCACCTTGAACAAGTCGGTGATCCCGAAATTCAGACCCGGATTTCCCAGTACGAAATGGCATTCCGGATGCAAACCAGTGTCCCCGAACTGCTGAATGTTTCCAACGAGCCCAAGTCGGTTCTCGACATGTATGGACCGGATGTGCATCGTCCAGGAAGTTATGCCGCGAATTGTTTGCTGGCCCGTCGGTTGGCCGAGCGAGATGTTCGCTTTGTCCAGTTATTTCACATGGGCTGGGATCATCACGGCGGCTTACCTGCAGCCATTCGGGGGCAATGTCAGGATACCGACCAGGCGACAGCGGCCTTAATCAAAGACCTCAAACAGCGCGATCTGTTGAAGGACACGCTGATTGTCTGGGGCGGGGAATTTGGCCGTACGGTCTATTCTCAGGGGGGAGTGTCGGTAGACAATTATGGCCGTGACCATCACCCCCGCTGCTACACCATGCTGCTCGCGGGAGCCGGGGTCAAAGCGGGTACCACTTATGGTGAGACCGACGAATATTGTTACAACATCGTCCGCGATCCGGTGCATGTCCACGACCTGAACGCCACGATCCTGCACCTGCTGGGGATCGAGCACACGCAGCTCACCTATCGCTTTCAGGGTCGAGATTTCCGGCTAACCGACATCCACGGCGAGGTGATTCCCGGGTTACTCGCTTAAAAGAAGCAGATCGGCAGGCGGCTTTGTCCGAGGGATCCCCGTGATACTGCTCGACACTGACCATATGAGTATTTTGAGGATGCCCCCGAGTCAACGGCAGACACGACTCGTTGCACGAATGAGTCTGCCGAGCAACGAACTCTTCAAAATTCCCCTCGTGGTCGTCGAAGAAACGATGCGGAGCTGGTTGGCGGCAATCGCCAAAGAACGAATTCCCCTCCGTCAGGTGTCGGCTTACAGAGAGCTGAGCAGTATATTTGCATTTTTTGCAGCCTTCCCTGTCACACCTTTCGGTCAAGCGGCGGCAGATCGATTTGAATTGCTACGAACAGCAAAAGTCCGAATTGCCACCCGCGACTTAAAAATCGCGGCGATATGTCTTGCCAATGACGCGATGTTGCTCACGGCAAACCGGCAGGATTTTGAGAAAGTGCCAGGGCTGAGATTCGAGACGTGGTTGAGTTAACGGGACAAGCAACAGGTGTTTGTTCTCGTGAAAAACTCAGCGGGCGGTCCGTCGACTGCCGGGGGAATTTGAAAGCGCGAATGGGGGTAAGAGGAATGTGTCACCCATATCTCCGTACACCCGTTACCCTTGACTCTGATCCATACAGGTTAATTTTGTCTTCTCTGCCTATCGAGCAAGCGGGAAGAAGTAAATGAACCACAGAGACACAGAGACACGAAGGAAAGCCGAGGTTGAGAGCGTTCCCAAGAAACGGAGCTTTGCCTGGAATGTGATGGTCACGGGACTGATAATGTGATGATTACGGTGCTGATGAGGTTAAGGCGGACTCAACGAATTCGATCTCGATCAGGCATTCTGAGATGGCGGGAAAGCCGTCTCGCATCGTGGTTGCGCGTGCGGTGAATACCTTTGTTCCGAGCAGGCGTCGGTCGGGCTGAGTGGTAATCGTCCAGTCCGTCCCTTCCTGCTCGGTCGAGAGCGTGAGTGGGGGGGCCTGGATTAGTCCTGATAATTCCTTGGGGATTACCAGTTCCACGGAAACCGGGCCGGTTAAGGTGCGGGACTTGGCTAGCTTCAGCGGGATCACCACCGATTGTCCGATAGGTATCACGTATTCGTCGGCGGTTTGCGAGAGCTTCAGTAACGCCCCTTCGATCGACATCGTGATCTGGCCTTCCACTGCGGCCAGCACCGTCCGCTCATTCCCCTGGGAGTCTCGCACTTTGGTCATTGCCACTAAACCCAAACGTGAGGTCCGGGCGGTTTCCAGGCACTCGGGTACGAAGACCGGATAGGCTACTGTTTTCAGATCGGGGGGAATCGAAAATCGGGGTCCATGAATCCCCTGTCGATGTCGTGATTGCGCGGCGGACATGTCCAAGACGATTTCGCCCGAAAAACCGGGATCGCGTTCGACGATCAGTTCGGCCAGATGCGTCGCACCCCGATGAACTCGCCGCCCCCCGTCCGCTTCCGTCGGCTTGATTTTGAAGGGAACTTTTAGCGTCGTGGTCATCAGGATGAACGGCACCAGATTGGTCTCGGCATCTCGAACCACCAGTGATCCGGTCGCTGGAACCAGGACCGGTTTGATGAACTCGTGCCCCTCGGAGGTTGCAGTCCCTTGAATCTGGACGAACGAACTGCTGGCGGGGGCTTGGGGATCGATCGTGAGCGGAATCTTGAAGGTGGCCGCCGCCGGCTCGATCAGGATTTCGGCGGGAGCGGTCACTCCGACGGGCAATCCCGTGACGACCAGCTTGATCGGTTCCTTGAAGCCCCCTTCGCGTACCACGGTCCCTTCGAGCGTACCTGCCCCGGCAGCCAGGGGGAGATTCAGAATTCCGTTGGAGCGGAGGCGAAAGGAATTCCGGGGAGCCTCGGTGACCAATCTGTAGATTGAGCGGAGTCCGTCAGGGGCTCCCGAGACATCCGACACCACCAACTGAAAATCACCGTCGGCGGGGAGTGTCACCGTCAGGCGGGGATTGGTGGTTCCGGGGGCATCATCGTTTTGTGCCAGCTCTTTTCCGTCAGCGTCCAGGACCGATAACGCCAGATCCAGCGACGAACCGAGACCACGCGCCTCGGCCGAGAGATTCCAGATATCCCCCTTCAATCCCGCCAGCGTATAACGATCCTGGCGACTGGGATTGTCCAGTCGACCGGTGATGGCGGTGGGAACGGTCAGTCGCCGCCCAGCGGGATTGACTTCGTCGGGTTCGATGAGCTCATTGAAGTCACTGAGACTCAGCGGGAACTCGGCGGCGGTTCCGGCAGGTGTCTGTAGGCGATAGGAAAAACTGGCTTGACCCGGCTCGGTTGGAAAGGTGACTTGTTGAGTCAGGGTTTCCAGGCGTGGCTGTCCTGTGGCGATGCCGAGACCGACGAATTCCACTGGACGGGTTTCCCCACGTCGGCCAGCGGCGGGGATTGCTCCAATGACACGGGGGCCGGTGGTGATTCCCAGGCGATACGTCAGACAGCGGTAGCCACGGTAATCGAGATCGCGAACCGTCACGGTATAATTCTGGCCAGCGTGTGCAAAGAACGTCAGCACGGGGTCTTGTCCTTCGGTGTCGATCGCTTCGGCGACCCGCTTGCCGTGCTCGTCCAACACTTCCAGGACTCCAAACAGATCACTTCCCAACCGCCGTGCGGTCAGCTCACAGGTGACCAGTCCAGAACGTTCGACGCTCAAGGAATATCGATCGACCTCTTCAATCTGCAGCAACCGACCATTCACGGTGACGGGGAGTGTGGGCAAGGTTTGCGCGGCCGAGCGGGATTCCTCTTCGATCACCTCGGGGGTGTCCCCCACGATGAAGAGTCCGCACGGGCTCCCCCCATTGGCGTTTGCGACGCACCAACGAACGGGGCCGGGGGGCAAGTCGGCTGGCAGGACAAATCGTGCGGTCACTTCGCGCGGAAGGGGGGGATCGTTCACCATACTTTTGATGCCGAACCAGTAGGGGGGACGATGTGGAATCACATCACCTGGTATCGCCAAGACTTCGAGCTGGATTTTTTTGCTAGAACTATCAGGGGTATCGAGTTTTCCGGGCTTTTCAGGCGAGTCATGCAGCAGGAATTGCAGATCCGGGGTCCAGTCATAGCCTCCCAGTTGCACCTCGACCGTTGTTCCCGCTTTCCCTCCTGCCGGGAAAATGTATCCGGCAGCAGGAGCTTTCTGCGCGAACAGGGACGAATCCCATGCACTGATCAGGCCGAGTGTCATGCACAGCCAGAGATGACGTGTGGGCCGAACGTGGTTCATGGGGATTCCCTCAAAATAAGCTTGCAAGTCTCGCAGGGGGGTTGCCAGCCAACTCGACAATTCAAATCAGTTCGGAAATCAGTTTGCCACCACTGACAATCGGGACGGGGCGACCGAGTGGCGTGTAGTAGGTTCGATCGCTGTCGATCCCCAGTTGATGAAACAGGGTGCGGAGGATGTCGGCGACACCGATCGGTTCGGTGATCGGGGCGGCGGCATGTTTGTCGGTGGCACCGATCACTTGTCCCGGTTTGATTCCTCCACCGGCAAAGAGCACGCTTTGGGCCTGGGACCAGTGATCGCGTCCGGCTTGATTATTGATCCGGGGGGTGCGGCCCATTTCTCCCATCATCACGACGAGGGTGCTGTCGAGCAGGCCACGATCGTGTAGATCGGTCACCAGGGCACTGAAGGCCTGATCGGCATGCGGGATCAAGTCCTTTTCGAGACTGGGGAAGCAGGAAAAATGGGTATCCCAACTGCCGTGGTCGACCCCCACAAACCGGCACCCTGCCTCAACCAACCGTCTCCCCAGCAAGGCACATTGACCGAGTGACGTATACCCATAGGCGGCGCGGAGCGATTCGGGCTCGGACTTCAGATCGAAGGCCTTGCGGGCTGCCGGAGAATTCACCAGTTCTCGCGCTTTTTCGTAGTAGGTGGCCATGGTGGCCGCCCTGCCGGTCGGGGTCCGCGCACCTTCGATCGACTGCAACACTCGTTGACGACGGTCCAACCGGGCGTTCCCGAGCCGTTCATCGGGTCGCAGGTCTTGAACTTCGAAATCGGGTTGAACCGGGTCCGACTCGATCACAAACGGGGCATGCTCGGCACCATAAAAGCCTGGCCCCCCGGCGGTGAGGGGATGTGGCATGTTGATATAAGGGGGGACACTTCCCCGCACTCCTAACTCGCGCGAGACGATCGAGCCGCACGAGGGGAACAGTTCGTTGACCGGGACGCGGGTGTTGGCACCGTCGGCAAAATTGGGTCGATAACCGGTCAATACATAATGCGATCCGGTGGTATGTCCGCCGTCGTTATGGCTATGGGAACGAAGAATGGTGTACTTGTCGGCGACCTTGGCACAACGAAAACAGTGTTCGCCGACAAACGTGCCGGGGACATTGGTAGCGATCGGCTTGTAGGGTCCGCGAATCTCGGCCGGGGCGTCGGGCTTCATGTCCCACATGTCGATGGTCGAAGGCCCCCCCTGCAGATACAGAAAAATGCAAGACTTGGCGGCCGGGGTGTTTCCGGTCCCTGCGAGTGCCTCCATTTGCAGCAGTGACGGGAGGGTCATCCCCCCCAGAAAGCCCGAGGCACCAATCTGCAGCGATTGCCGCCGATTCAGGCTGCCCCCGCTCTGACCGCCGCTGCTGCGATTGCCGTACCTGAGACCGTCATACCAGGACGGGAATTGAATCTGCTTATTGCTAATCATCATTGACCTCTGCCGATTCGTGTCCGAAGCGTCGTTCCAGAATTTTTTCATTAACGATTGAACACAAAAAATTTCGCATTCAACAAAGTCTAACGTACATCTTCCATTAACGATTGAACACAAATTCTTTCGTATTCAACAAAGCCCAAAGTACATCTTCTGCGGCGGCACGGCGATCATTTCCGGAATCGTCAAACAGGGAACCCATCACCGTCTGTTCCTGTTCTGTAGGGATGCGTGCGAGTGTCCCCAAATACAATTCTTCGATCAGTTGCTGCGGCGAACGGGACGAGGTGACCAGTTGATGAATCGTTCCCCGTCGCGAGCGGACTTTGGCGAGGATTTCGGGGGAATTCATCAAATGGAGCGCCTGTGCGATACTCGGTTCGTTGCTTCGCTCGCATTCACAGACACTCGCCCGGACCGGACGGCCAAACAGTTTGAGGAAATACGACGGCATCCGATTATCCCAGACCTGGATCGCCCGTGCTCCCTCGGGCCAGCCATTGAATTTCTCGGGTACGCCGGTCGTCTGGCTGATTGCATCGAGCAGCACTTCGGCGGGAATCGCTTTGGCAATCGCATGCGAAAAGTTCTGTTCGTCGCGCAGATTGTCGGGATTTGCGAAGCCGAGCTGGTAAGTGCGTGAGTTCAGCAGGGTTCGGGTTAAACCCTTGATATCGAATTTTAGTTCGACAAAGTGCCGGGCCAGATCGTCCAGCAGTGGTTCGTTTGAGGCGGGGTTGGTTGCGCGCAGATCATCGATCGGCTCGACGAGACCTCGTCCAAAATAGTGTGACCAGAGCCGGTTTGTGAGGGTTTTGGCAAGATACGGGTTGTCGGGATGGACCATCCAGTCGGCCAGGACCGTTCGTCTGTCGACAACTCCCTTTAATTCGGGAGTGGCTGCCCCGAGGGGTCGAGTGGCGACTGGTTGGCTGGTGCGGGGATGGTTCAGGTCACTTCCGCCGCGAACGACGATGGCCTCGACCCCCGAGGGGAGGGTTTTTCGATTCACGCCGGTGAAGAAACCGGCCAAGGCAAAGTAGTCTTCCTGTCCCCATTTTTCCGAGGGGTGATGATGGCATTGGGCACACTCGATCCGAACGCCGAGAAAGACCTGGCTGATGGAGCGACTCATGATTTCCGGCGTGGTCAGGGCCTTGTAAAAGGCGGCGGGGCGATCAGAGGCGGTGTTTCCCTGTGCGGTGATGATTTCGCGGACGAATTGATCATACGGGCGATTTTCGGCGACTTGTCGTCTCAACCAGTTGGTCATGGCGATGGCCCCTTGAGCGGTCAGGGCATCCCGGTCGACCCGCAACAAATCCGACCAGCGCAAAGCCCAGAAGTCGGCATATTCCGGTCGATCGAGTAACTCGTCAATCAGCCGGGACCGCTTTTGCGGATCGGTGCTGGTGGCGAAGGAGCGGGCTTCGGCGGCCGTGGGAAGGGTTCCGATCGTATCGAGGAAAACTCGACGCAAAAACGTGGGGTCGTCGGCCAGTTCGCTGGGGGGAATTCGTAAATGCTGCAGCTTATTCCAGACATGGCGGTCAATAAAGTTGGACTCGGGGGGGCGGGTGAACGGTGGCCCGGCTTTGGGGATGGTGATGCGGCAGACGGCAACCTGTCCGAGATAGCGGACCAGCATGGCCGCCTCGCCGGGGTTCTCACCCGCTTGAACTCCCCCCTGACGATCAACGATGGCGATGGTCGGGGCGTTGGATTCGAATTCGGCCTCGGCGGTGACGCAATGCCGTCCGCCGGCCGCATCGACTGCCGTCACCTGTAACTGTTGAAAGGCACCTGGTGGCAGGGTTTGCAGCGGTGGTTCGACGACGATCGAGGTCACACCGGGGACCTGTTCGGACTGATGTTGTGTCCCTTCGGCAATCCAGCGGAGCAGCCGCCGGGCGGGAAGCGAGTCTTCCAGGATTCGTTTTCCACCCCCATGCGGGACGTGAGCGGTCGCCTTGGTGAAGAGCAGGCTTTGACTCGGAGCTGTCTGCGACACCCGCCGGCCCCTGGATTCCATCACCAGACTTTGATAGTCGGCTTCGGTATCAAAACCGAAAATACTCAGTTTGAAACCATTCTGGCCTTCCGCCTTGCCATGGCATCCTCCTGAATTACAACCTGCTTTGGTGAGTAAGGGAATGATCTGCTGATCAAACGAGACCGGATGGGGGTTTCTCCACCTGCGGACCTCGATCGTAGCGCGCGCGATCTCTCCTGCGTGTTGGACCACGATTTCGGTCTGGCCTTCGCCACGGGGTTCGAGCATCCCCAGTTCGTCGACACGCGCGACTTGAGGATTCTGCACTGCGTAATGGGCCCGTCGAGTAAGATCGAGCATCCCTCCCTGAGGGTTGCGCCACTGGATCAGCAGTTGTTGAGTCGACTCGGGTCCCTCCAGCACAATCGCTGTGGGATTGATGAAAAGCTCGGCAAAAGCGAGGGGCGTTTGACCCGGTCCGACAAGTCCCCAGATCACCGAGAGAATGGTGGACCAAACGAGGCTGTGCGAGTCCCTCGCCGGTTGTTCCGGGGCGTTTGTTGAAAAAGCAGGGGAAGTGACCATCCGGCCGTCCGTTTCGCTCGACATCAGGTTCTTTTGCGGACACGAACAAGGTAGCATGCCCGCCACGCATCAGACACAGTCTATCCAACCTGACGGGATCGACACAATCGGAAACCCGTTCGCTCGGCCGTGATTCTCGTTGCGATGCCGGTATGGTGCCGGCTGCGACAGCGGAGGTGGTTGGCCGACTGAAGGGATGTGTCTCCGGTCAGTTCGCGTTTTTTAAGGAAGAGATCGACAATGACTTGGGTGCAGGTTTACGATCCTGTCGGTTCGCCGCTGGTTTCGACATTGCTGGCCGGATTGCCAATTATTGCGCTGTTGGGGTTACTCGCCGCCGGCCTGGATGCGGCCAAGTCGGCGCTGGTCGGATTGCTCATCGCACTGGCTGTGGCGGTTTTCGGGTTTGGGATGCCTGCGAGCGTCGCGCTTGCCTCGGCGGGATATGGGGCCTGTTTTGGTTTGCTGCCCATCGGGTGGATTGTCGTTGGAGCGGTGTTTCTGTTTCATTTAACGGTCAAAAGCGGTCAATTTGAAATCGTGAAACGATCGGTGGCGGCGCTGTCACCAGATCGTCGAGTGCAGGCGTTACTGATTGCGTTCTGCTTTGGAACGTTCATTGAAGGGGCTGCTGGTTTCGGGACACCGGTGGCGATTTGTGCTGCCTTGATGATTGGACTGGGTTTCTCGCCATTGTATGCCGCCGGTCTGGCGCTGATCGCGAATACCTCACCCGTCGCTTTTGGTGCGCTGGGAACACCGATTATTACACTGGCCAAAGTTTCCGGGCTGAATGAAATGCAGTTGTGCCAGATGGCGGGGCGTCAGCTTCCGTTGTTTTCGTTGATTGTCCCCGCGTGGCTGGTGGTGGTGATGTCGGGTTGGCGGGGTCTGGTCGGCTGCTGGCCGGCGGTCGTGGTTTGCGGCGGAACATTTGCGTCGCTGCAGTTCGTGATGGCCAATTTTCACGGACCGGCACTGGTCGATGTTGTCGGGGGGCTGGGATCCTTGATCGTGCTGGCGATGATGCTGCGCTTCTGGCAGCCACGGGAAATCTGGCGGTTTCCCGATGAAACCACGACGGGCGAGCTGACCGAGCCCCCCTTGACCCGCAGTCAACTGGTCAAAGCGTGGGTCCCCTGGGTCTTTCTATCGGTGATGGTGTTTGCCTGGGGTTGGCCTTCGGTCAAGACGACCCTTGATGGCGGAACCGCCTCGCAGCCGAATGTGCTGGCGGGATGGACGAAATTTTCTTTGCCGATACCCCGATTGCATCAGGTCGTTTATCGAACCGCCCCAGTCGCTTCGGTCGCCCCTGGGTCAGATCGTGCGGCAGAGCCTGAAAAGGCGGTTCTGGAGATTCCCTGGTTATCGACGACCGGAACCGGCATCTTTCTGGCCTCGATCCTGACGGCGATGTGGCTGGGAATTTTTCCGAGGGAATTTGTCACCCAGTTCGGTCGAACTCTTAGGGAAATGCGTTGGGCCCTGTTCACGATCGCAGCGATGCTGGCGCTGGCGTTTACCACCAAGTATGGGGGGAGTGACGCGACACTGGGTCTGGCGTTTACGCAGACGGGTCCGTGGTATCCGTTCTTTGCCCCACTGCTGGGTTGGCTGGGTGTGGCCCTGACTGGCAGTGACACATCGTCGAACGCCCTGTTTGGCAGTTTGCAACGGATCACAGCGGAACAATTGGGCTTGAACCCGATTCTGATTGTGGCGTCGAATAGTACGGGGGGTGTCATGGGCAAAATGATTGATGCGCAAAGCATCGTGGTGGCGGCGGTGGCGACAGAACAAAAGGGTGGCGAGGGAAAAATCCTCCGTTTTGTCTTTCTGCATAGTGTGGTGTTGGCGGCGCTCGTCGGTGCGTTGACGCTTGCGCAAGCTTACGTGCTGACCTGGATGATTCCCGGTTAAAATCGCTGTAATCGTCAGAATCAATGAACCGGCAAAGTTTCCTCAATTGAACAGAGTTTCGTAACCTAAACTCTCGACGCAATCGAAAAAGTTGAGGTCATACTTCGGAAGTCAGAGTCTTTGGAAGCGACACGATGCGAAGGACCGCATGGCTCGCTTTTCTCTTCTTTACTTCCCCTCGGTTGAGGTTTGATACAAGTATGTTAGACATTACTGGAATCGAAGCGGGTGCTGCCATCGAGCGCCGTTTGCAAAATCGCCGGATTGGCAATCCTGATCGGAGTTCCCTGAAGGATTCCGCGAGCGACAGACCCGAACGAACGATGAGCGACCGTCCTAAAGTTCAGCGGCGCAAGATGATCGATCCGACGACGTGTGAGCGGGACTATTCGCAGGATGAAGTCGAGTTCATGAAGGCGATCGATGAATACAAGCGGAAGAACGGTCGGATGTTTCCGACGTGGAGCGAAGTTCTGGAAGTGATTCGCGGGTTGGGATACACCAAAGCGACGGTGGACGACACCGTTTGATTCGGGCTGGTCTGGTTCCCGACCGTTTGGTTCCCGATCGGCTGCCACAAGTTCAGACTCGATTTGCCCGATCCCAACGAGGGGTCGGGTTCGGTCTTCGGGGTATCGCCTGGGGTATCTCGGATGAGATCGACGTGGCTGGGGTGATTACAACACCCGGGCTAGTATCGGCGCCTTCAAAAGAATCGGGGCGTTCACGGCGCGTGGCCCTGGGTCGATTGATCGCCTGATCGATTTGATCACCGGGTCATGAAGCCGATCTTAAGAGAGATCTTTATAGGCGTCCCAGCCGAGATAACCGACGATTGCGGCACTGAGGATAAACAGGATATCCATGGTGACGGACCCTGCGAAGGGGACTTTGAGGACCAGGTCGAGCAGCGACAGCAGGGCGACACCGCCAGCGGCAGCAAACGATCCGAAGACCAAATTCTTTGAAAGGTTACTTGCCATCCGTTTCGATCCCCGTATCGTCATGCATGCTGAGGTCACCTGCTGAATCATCGGCGCCGTGTTGTGAAAAGTATAACTCACTTTCCAAGTCGGATGCCAGTCGCATTTTTTACGGCGGATTACCGGGATAACCCGGATTTGACCGAGGGAATTTGGACTGGGGCCGCTGTCATTCACCGTTAAGGCTTTAAAACTCGAGGATTTTCCTGCGCGAAACCAACCGATTCTTCCCCTTCGACCGGGATGTGGTGGATCTTCACTTTGTCGCGGGAAAAATGACCCAGTCCCCGAACTGTGAACGGCTACTCGGTCGGTTGACCCGGCGTGACGGTTTTCAAACGTGGGTGCATGCGATATAGATTCTGACAGAGACGATGCTCGTTTCGCCGACTTTTTTGTTAGAATTTCCAGAGGAATCTTCATGTCACTGTCGTTATCTCGTCGCCAGTTCCTGTCCGCATCGGCAGGATTGATCGCCTCGACCGGTGTGGCTTCGTTCGCCCCCAGCCTGCTCGCTGCAGATGCTCCGAACGGAAAAGCCTTGCCCTTCCAGATTTCTTTGGCTCAATGGTCACTGCACCGGACGTTTTTCGATAAGAAAGCGGATCCGCTCGACTTCGCCAAGATCGCGAAGACCGAATTCGGGATTGAGGCGATCGAGTACGTCAATCAGTTCTTCAAGGATAAGGCGAAAGATGCCGCCTACCTGGGGGAATTGAAGAAACGATCGGCGGATCACGGCGTCACGAATGTGCTGATTATGTGCGATGGCGAAGGGGCGCTCGGGGATCCTGACGAGACGAAGCGACTTGAAGCGGTCGACAATCATAAGAAGTGGGTCGAAGCGGCCAAGTTCCTGGGTTGTCATTCGATTCGCGTGAATGCTCAATCGAGCGGCAATTATTACGAACAGATGAAGCTGGCGGCGGATGGTTTGCGACGACTGAGTGAATTCGGGGCGACGCATCAGATTGGTGTGATTGTGGAAAATCATGGCGGGCTGTCGTCCAACGGGACATGGCTTTCGTCGACGATTCACACAGTCAACAATCCGAACTGCGGTACGCTTCCTGACTTTGGCAATTTCCGGGTGGCGAACAACGTGAATTACGACCGTTACAAGGGGACGGAAGAGCTGATGCCATTTGCCAAGGGTGTCAGTGCCAAGTCTCACGAATTTGACGCGGCCGGAAATGAAACCAAAACCGACTTCCGGCGGATGCTGCAGATCGTGTTGTCGTACGGTTACCGAGGTTGGATCGGTATCGAATACGAAGGTTCCAAGCACAGCGAAGCAGACGGCATCAAGCTGACGAAGAAACTGCTGGAAACTGTTCGTGGCGAGCTGGCGTAAGGTGCGTGAATTGGTTTCAAGGGGGACCGGGAACCGTCGACCGGGGACCGTTGAAAGAGGCGTATGCAGGGCTTGAGGGGTTCATAGACCTCAAGCCCTGTTTTTTGATCGATCACAGGGGGGTGATGAGAGGGGAAAACAGGTCGGTATCGGATTCATCACCGAGGATTTGGGGTCGCGCTGGGATCCTTTGCCGGGAAATGCCGCGAGCCTGCTAGAGGGCTCAGGCTAGGGGTGATTCACGCGGTGGGTGATTCAGTCTGTGGGTGATCAAGTGATTTCGGCGGCGAACCGAGCGACTCGTCGATTCCCTGTGGCCAGAACGAGCGATTCAATTCAACGAACGATTCTCCCCACCGATAGTGGTCGAGTAACCCCGTTGTATCGCGTCCCAGTAAACGGTAAGCGGCATAAATCGCTTCGACCGTGGCCAGTCCGCCGTCAGGGTTGTCGCTTACCTTTGAGGACCGAGGGTAGGCAGTCGTCAGCGGTGGCAGGCTGCGAATGGGGAGTGTTGCGACCAGTCGTTCCATCGGTTCCACCCAGCGCCAGGTTCCGTCGAGCACCAAGAGGCCGGAATCCTGGTCGGCGGTACTAAGGACCGGTCCACCCAGCCCGAGACGAACATATCCCGTCAGTTCCTGGGGAAAGCGGGGATGTTTGTAGAACTGAAAACCGGGCTGTTGGCGCAGCGGCTGGACAGTGCATTTTGAGCGTCGCTCACGCGGATGCACGACGATGATGGTAACAGGTGGGATCATGTTGCGAAGAATGAATGATCCCGTAGTACCGGTCAAGCCAGCCGGGTCTGGCGTTCAGGGTCCGTGGGGTCCTGTTTGCTGCAGAGGAAAGGATTTGTACCTCGCGCGGGGTTTGTGGTTGAACCTTCTTTTGTCTGGGCTCTTCAAAATTCCGGCGGTATGCTCCATAATTCGCGGGGATGGTTTTTGTCTTTTTGGTTTTGCGAATGCCGAACTTGCTGGTCCTTTGTCAAGGTTGTTTCGCGTGGGTCGAACCGCATTCGCGATTGTGCCCGGAATGCGCGGTCGAGATCGATCTGGAACGGCCAGACCTCGACCGGGAAACGTTGGACAGGATCCTGGGTCGACCGCTGATGACGCTGGGGTCGGTACGAGTCGATCGCCGAGATTTGCCGAGCTTTGGTGAACTGATCGGCACCTCAACCGGGTTGCTGTTTGTTCCGCGCCTGCATCGTCGATTGAATGGCGCCTGGGAAGAAGTGGCTGCAACGCGAATCCCCAGTTGGTGGCCGTTCCAGGGAGACCACACCTCGCCCCGATTCCTGTCCTGGCTGCGACAACCGCTCAGCGGCTTGCCCGCCAGCCATTCCTCGACCACCACTGCGTCCCAAAAACTGGATCAGATCTCGCTCACCGAACGCCTGATCGAGAATCCCGGCGCCTTCTTTGCGGAACGTCGCTGGATTCAGTCGATGAATCCCCGCAAACGGATGGTTTCTTTGAATCGGGCACCACTGCGAAGCATCACCCTGATTGACGAAACGGACGAGGGGACGCTGTACGCGTCGCTGAACCTGCTGTCTCAGAAAATGGCGAATTCGGACTGCTGACATTGCCGAAGCACCATAATGAAAACTCAGGAAAAACAAAATACTTGCAATATGAATGATCTCACTGCTAAAATGCATACACGCCCCCGCGATTGATGACTTTGGATTTGCGATTTCGATCACCAAACAAGGTGTTTATCATGCACTCAGGCGATGAATCTCAGACCAAACTCTTTCCTGAGGCATCCGATTTCGTCGAATCGCTGCGGGCCTCATTTCAAGAGAAGCTGCAGTCTGATGGTGCGACCTCAATTGAGTCGTGGATGGAGCGAGTTCCTGTTCCCCTTAAATCTCAGGCTTTTGGTGACCTACTTCTCATTGAACTTCGCTTTCGGCAGAATAAAAAACTGGGTTCTGATCGAGAATCGTACCGACAGCGGTTTCCTGATTTTGTGGAGCAGGTGGAATCCTGTTTCGACTTGGTCGAGCGCGAGATGTTCTCCGCAGAGGCGACAGTATCAGCCGATGGAACCTTAATTTCATCACAATTTCAGCCAACCTTGATGTTGCAGAAGCCGGCGATTCAACCAGCGGGAAGATCGCCCCGGAAAGAACGAGGTTGGCAAGCGGGCCAAACCGTGGGGATGAATGGCCGATACCGACTTGATAAACGAGTTGGTAAGGGGGGATTTGGTGAAGTCTGGAAAGGCTACGATGCCAATTTTCAGCAAACGATCGCAATTAAGGTCCCACGACATTTCCCTGAAAACAATGAGGTGAGTTGCACTTCCTTTCTTAATGAAGCCAGAAAACAGCGGAGCGTTGACTATCAAGGGATTGTGAAGATTTTCGACGCCGATGAGATGGATTCTGCGTTTTTCATCATTTCGGAATTTATCGAAGGGCCGACACTGGCAGCTCAAATCCAGTCCGGGACCCTTTCGTGTCATCGGGCTGTCGAGATTGTTCACTCGCTGGCCCTCAGTCTCGACAAGGCCCATCAGCAGAGGCTTTATCATCGCGATATCAAGCCGGCCAATATCTTGCTGCGTCCGAATGGTTCGCCAGTGATCACCGATTTCGGCCTCGCGATCTCGGAAGCCGAGCAACTTGGTCGTGGTCGCAGTGTTGACGGAACGTACTCTCATATGTCACCCGAGCAGGCTCGGGGAGAAGTGGACTTGCTTGACGGACGGTCGGACATCTATTCGCTCGGAGTGATCCTGTTCGAGCTGCTGACCGGGCGTCTCCCTTTTTTAGGGACATCCCGAAACGAACTACTGCACCAGATTATTCATAAACCCGCCTTGCCACTGAGGACGCTGAAACCGACGATCCCGGCAAAATTAGACGAAATCTGCCTGAAATGCCTCGCCAAAGATCCGACCCAGCGCTATGCCACGGGGCAGGATCTGGCGACGGCACTGCAGGAATGGGGGCAATCCCACGAGAAACTCGAGTCCGTCGAGTCCCCTGTGATCGTCCCGTTGGTCGAGATTCCGCCCTCCCCCCTCAAAAATCGCTCGTTACCCTGGTCTTTCCGCCTGGGGATGGCAGCGATGGTGTTGCTCCCCATGTTTTTATGGGCGATTTACCGATGGCCAGAGCCCAAACCCCCTCTCGGGCCCGATAGCCCGCGTCAGGTCTGGTTATCCATGCTCAAGGAACCCGTCGACCCGATTGTG